>NZ_JBFPFX010000035.1:0-61254 GCF_047978245.1 Pseudomonas sp. LFS044 | reverse complement strand
CGCTCCCACAGGTACAGCGCCGATTGCCGAATCAGCGCTGTACCTGTGGGAGCGGGCTTGCCCCGCGAAGAGCCCCGCGCCGCTGTTAGATCAGCGTGCCGGTAGCCACTGGTGCCGACGGTGCGTTGCTGGCAGGTGCCGCGCTTGGCGCTGGCGCCGCGGTAGCGGCCGGTGCGGCACTGGCCGCCGGTGCTGCCGGCTTGGCGGCTGCCGGCTTGGCCGGTGCCTTCTTCACCGCAGGTTTTTTCGCAGCAGCAGGTTTTGCTGCAGGCTTGGCAGCAACTGGCTTGGCTGCAGGTTTCGCCGCAGGTTTGGCCGCAGCAGTCTTGGCCGCTGGTTTGGCCGCAGGCTTGGCCGCCGCCGTTTTTGCTGCAGGCTTGGCAGCTGCCTTGGCCAGCGGTTTGGCTGCAGTCTTGCTGGCTGCAGGCTTGGCCGCAGCGGCGCGCGACGAGATTGGCGTGACCGAAGCCCCGGTCAGTTTCTCGATCTGCTTGGTCAGGCTATCAACCTGCTGGTGCAGCGCCTTGATCTCATTGCGGCTCGGCACGCCAAGGCGCGAAATGGCGCTGTTCAAGCGCTTGTCGAAGGCCTCTTCGAGTTCGCTCCACTTGCCCAATGCGCGATCTTTCACGCCGGACACGCGCGAGGTGGTCGAAGACTTGGCGCTGTCGGCCACATCTTCTGCAGCCTTCTTCGCCTGCTTCTCGGCCTTCTCGCCATCCTTCACCAGCGAGTCGAACAGCTTCGGGCCGTCCTGGTCGACTTTCGAGTAGATACCCAGCCCTGCCAGCCAGATCTTGCGGGAGTACTTCTCGATCCCACCGACCCAGGAGCTGCCTTCTTTGTCGGAATTCTTCTTGCCAGCCATCCTGCTCTCCTTATGGTTTGTGCGCGACGCGCTCGAGCAGCTCATGCAGCTGTTCAAGCTTGATGGACAACGCCTCAACGTCATGTTTAGACGGAATGCCGAGGCGATTCAAGGCGCGACCTACCCGTGCGTCGAAAGCTTTTTCGATCTTGTCGAGTTGAATCTCGACCTTGCCGCGTACGCGGCTGACTTCTTCAGCGGCTTCGTCGATCTGGTTGTTAGCGGCATCGAGCTCTTTGTCGATACGTTTCTTGCCACGCTTCTCGACGCCTTCACCGGCTTTCACCAGCTCCTGAAAGTACTCGGAGCCTTCCTGGCCAACACGGGCGTAGGCGCCAATGCCTGCCAGCCAGATCCTGCGCGCATAACCGCGCACCTCGCCCAACGTGCTCTGGACGTCTTCCTTTTTCTTCACATTCACTTTGGCCATGCTCTGTACCTCATGCTCATGAGTGGAGGAGAACCGCCCATGAAGGTTGGGCTTGAGCATAAGGTAATGAGCAAAATTAGAATCTTCACCCTAGGCTTTGCAGACGAAGTGCCTGTGCGGGGAACCTACTGCGTTGCAACAGGCGCACCTTTACCTATCTACCACCGCCCGCCTGGCAGCGCGAGCAAGCATCGGCCTCCCTAACCCACGGAGCGCCGCTGCAATGCCCGACTCGTTTTCCACTCCCCTCAACTCGTACAGGCAAAGGGTGGCCACCCACTTCGCCGAACGCCCCAGCCTGCGCAGCGTCATGGCCCGCGCCGCCTTCGAGGTGCTGGTAGACCATTATCCGTGGATCCGCAGCAATCATCCCGGGCTACGATCGCTCGAAGGTATGGCCATTGTGCATGCGCCGACAGATGACGGCGCGGCTCGGCAAAGTGACCTGATCAACACGCTGCTTACGCACTTCCTTGGCAGCACACCCCTGTCATTGGCCCCCACCGACCAATTCAGCCTGAAGCCGCCAGCGGTCTTTCGCCCGCAGCCGCAAGCGCCCACCATCGACCTGCGGATGGATGTTGTGGGCCGGGCGTTCAACGACATGCTGACGACGCTCACCGTGGCGCTTCAGCAAGCGCAGGTGAGTTTCTGGAATGGCGGCGAAGCCGACTCGGGTGTGTCACGTTTGCGCTGGCTGGAGCAGATGATCAAGGCTGCACTGCTCAGTGAACTCGAGAGCCAGGGCCTGCCCATCGATGCGAAACGCCTGTTGTACGCCTGTGTAGCCGAAGACAGCAGTGCACCCGCCATGCAGGGCCTGCAAGTGACATTGCAACAAGGGGGCGAGGCACATCACCTGGTATCTGCGGACCTGCTCATGATCGCGGAGCGCAACGAGAACAGGCTGGTGCTCTGGTGCAAACCTTCGGGTACGGTACGCAGCTTCGACGATTTATCCACCTTCGCCCTGGCCTTGCGCGACGAACTCGCCGACCACTACGGTTTCGACACGCTGGCCTGGGCATGCAAGCCGGTAGAGGGAAATGCGTTCCGCTACCAGGCCTGCCAGTTGCTGAACGGTGTCTTGCAGGCCATCGAACGCGTACAGCTATGCGCGATCGCACGCGTCGACGACCTGGAGCGCCTTTACAGCCAGCTCTGCGACCCCTCCGTGGCCTTCCCGGAGCACACCTGCATCGCCCGGCAGGCGCCGGCCATCCCGCTGCCAGCCTGGCTTGCCCAAGCCGCCATCAGTGACCGCTTCGACTACCACCGGGCGATGCTGGCGCTGTCCGCTCGCCAGGCGCTGACAGCAGCAACGACAGCGGCGGACGACTTCGAGGACCTGCAGCAGTACTCCACCCGCCGCCTGCGCGAACAGATGAGCGCGGACCACCCCGGCAAGGCGGTGCCGGCCTCCGATCAGTTGCTTGTCTCGATTTCGCAAGTGGTCGAGATATCGTCCACCGGGCCAGCGCGCCTGGAGCCGCTCAAACCCGTCTCCCTGACCGAACTGGCCATCTCGCGCTTGCAACCGAACCTGCAGGAAGTCGCCACGGCAGTCACAGCAGCCGGCACACAACCCGTCGAAGGCTGGCTGGACCTCGATTACGTCAATCGCCTGGTAAATACGGTGGATGTGGGTGGCCAATATCCCCTGTACATCCACGAAAAGCTGCAGGACCCGGTCGACCGTGACCAGCGTATCCAGCGCTTCGCCAGGGAATGGCGCAGCAGCCTGCTGCTGGACGCTCTCCAGGCCAGGATCGAGGGGCGCTTGGGCGAACAGGCCTGCCAGGCATTGATGCTGTTCTGCCGTGACACGACAACGGCCACCGCGCCAGTCAGCGTAGCCCCGCTGGCATTCCATTGCGCACCGGGCGCCAGCCGTGCCAACCGGGTGCATGGGATGTTCGTGATCGTGGTCGCACAACCACGCATTTGGGTCCTCTATCGCCCGCTGGCCGCCGACCGCAGACTGCTGGCATACACCAGCGAAGCACTGTTGATGGCCGATATCCGCGCGCCTGGCGAACTGCAACAAAGCATCCTCGCCTGGCTGGATGACGCGGACCGCTCAATCTATGACAACGGAGGGTTCACCCGGCCCCACCTGCACCCGCAGCTGTCTGAACTGGCCGACTTGCTGGGGGCCGGCACGGTGCTGACCGAACACGCCCTGGAGCAGTTGCGTGCGCCAGCCAACCTGGCCTTCGCTGCCTGGTCGGACGATCTGCCCACCCAGCTGCTTCAATCCCATGCCGAAGCGATGGTGCTGCTGGCTTCGCGCCAGAGTGTCTCCAATGCCCAGCTGCGCTGGGCGATGGTGGTGCAACTTGGCTGGATGGCGTTCAACACGGTGACAACGCTGCTGCGCGGGCCTGCGGCTACGGTGATCTGGCTGGTCGGCACAGTGGTCAGCCTTGAAACCGACCTGTCAGCGCTAGCCACAGGCAGCCTGGAGGAGAAGGCGTTGGCCGCCTCCGACCTGCTGGCCAATATCGCCATGCTGCTGGTTCACGTTCATGACATGGCACCGCCGCAACGGGTACAGCCGGAAAAGGCTGAGCTGTACCTCGGTGGCCCATCGCCTCGCCAGGCCGGCAGTGCGGCGCGACAGGAACAGCCCCAGGCCAGGGCCTGGCAAGACCCGTCCCAGCTGCCTGGGCCCACCCCCTGCAAGGTAAGCGCCTGGGGCAATAACCAACGCATCGGCAACCTTCCGAGCGCGGCGCGCAATGCCCTGCTCGAAATGCGTGCCAGGGTTGACCTGCAAGGGCTGGCGGCGCAGCAGCAAGGGCGCCTGCGCGGGCTGTACAAGGTCGACGAGCGCTATTACGTGAAGCTCGAGGCCACCACCTACGAGGTCGAAGAGACCTACACCGGCCTGCGCATCATCGGCCCCGATACCAGTGCAGGCGACTGGCAGGCGCTTGGCGGTGCCTGGGATGGCTACCACATCGTCGGGCGCGAACGCAGCAGAGGGCCCTGGCTGACCCGCTGGAACGGCGAATGGATGATCGACCTGCGGCTGGCGGGCGGCATGCCCAGGTCACGCAAGGAGGTAGTGGATGAGAACCGAACCGCGATTGTTGCCCTGCAGGAACAGCGAAAACGCAACGACCAGGCGATCCTGAAGAACGAGACCTTCATCGAAAGGTACCTGGAACTGAGCAAACCCTACGACGAGGCCGCGCGGGAAGTCAGGCGAGCGCTGCGTGAACACCCGGGTATCGCCCGCGGCGACCTGCCAGAAACGCTGCAGGAACAGTTGCGCACGGTGCAGACCATGCGCAACGAGATCCGGCCGCATTTGCTGATCATCTCGCTGACTTATGAAAAGCAGGCCGACCTGCTGGCCTCGCAAGTCAGGCTGTTCACCCAGATGAGCGAGCCGCGCTTCGCCAGGCTCGACCCACGGAGCACATCGGTCCTGGGCCGCAGTCAGTGGGCGGAACAACTGCTCGACACCGACCTGCATCTGTTCCACCGCCTGCTCGACCTCACCGACTATGAGGTCCTGAGGCAACAGTCGGCGCAACTGGTCAAGTTACCGTTCGGCCAGGAACAAGGGTTGCTGTACCTTGCGTACCGCGACAACCTGGCAGCGGCGCACGCCACTCACAAGCGCGTACTCACGGTCAGTGAACGCCTGGACCAGAACATCGCACACGCCCTGGCCGACTCCACCCTGCAGTTCAAGGACAAACCGGCGAAGCTGGAAAAAATCATTGGCCAGCGCCACTACTCGACCGTCATCACCCGCGGCCAGGTGATCAGCGATCTGGCCCAGTTGGTAGTGAACAGGGAGCAACTGACCGGTGAAAACTTCGACGAACTGCTGCGCATGCAAGCAAGCCTGCGCGATCGCGGCTTCGAGGCGGCACTGCTGAGCCACGATGGCCTGGCGGCGGCGAACCTGCCCGCCGAAGAGCAAGCGGAAATCCTCGGCAATGCCGTACGCGAATACCAGGCTTCGCTTGGCAAGGCCAACTACCTGCTGTCGTTGAACGAGCCGGCACTTGATACTGCACGCCTGGAGCAGTACATAGGCGAGGTAACGGCCTTGAAGTCAGCGGCCGAGCATGACTTGAGCAACGCCCTGCTCGCCCGCCAAGGCGGCATGCCCGCCCAGCCCAGGCAGTTGACCTACCGCGGGCGCCCAGGCAGACGCAAGCTGATCCGCACCGTGCAGGGTAGAACGATCCTGGCCGAAGACACCGAAGAAGGGCACCTGGCGACGCAGAGCGACCCTGTCACCCAGCAGACCGTCCAGTACCAGCAGCGTGGCGAGCAGTGGGAACCGGTACCCAGCGCCGCACCCCTGCGTAGCAACGCCTACCTTCGCCGCGTCGGCGCCAGCCTGCTTGCGCAGAAGGCTGGCAAGCTCGCCCTGGCCGCCCGCTATTCGAATGAACCCAACAGCCTGGCAGACCTGATGGACTGGCAGATCCAGGACATGGACGACATCGCCCGGCAGTTGACGGCCGGTCCGGCCGAGGGCCAGGCCCTCGCAGGGCAACTGAACGAGGCGGTCGAGGCGCTGCAGGCTGAAAAGCGCCGCTTGCTTACCGACGCCTACTTCAACACGCGGCATCCGGACAGCAAGGCATTGCGCTACCTTCATGAGCAAGGCCAGATCGAGATAACCCTGAGCAAGGCGCGCAAGCGGCTCAAAGCCGACGACTACCTGGATGTCTACAGCATTTTTCGCAAGCAACCCAGGCAGATGCTCTGGGAAGCGCACTTTCACTACACCAGTGCCCAAGCCGCGGCTCGCAGGTTTGCCAAGGCCCATTTGAAGTTCTGGGAACCCCGGGCCATGAGCCGCGAGGAAAAGCTGGAGCGCTCCCGCGACCCGGCAGAGCGGATCCATGTCTACCGAGGCGACCTGCGCCTAGAGCAGATCGAAGGCGTGATTCCTTTCCCCGACAACTGACTACAGAGGGCGTCAGGCCAGTGCCTTGTCCAGCGCCCGCTCGATTTCACCCTTGATGGTGCCGCTCATCATCGACAGCATCATGCCCAGCTTCAATTCGACGCGGATGCTGTCGTCGCCAATGTGCACGCTGCCATTGGCGCCACTGCGCGCCACGTCCACGCGGTCGCCGTTCCAGGTGGCCTTGAGGTCGTACTCACGGCTGAGCTTGTCGACCAGCGCTTCGGCCTTGGCGCGGGCGGCCTCGCGGCCTAGGGAGTGTTTGCGTTCGACGCTGATCTGGGTCATGCGGGTGTTCCTGAAGATGAAGACATAATTGGCATTATGCCCGCCCCTGCCCACTGGCACACCCCGCCAAGACAAATCCGCCCGTTCGCCCTAGAATGGCGGTAATTTTTTCCGGTGAAGCGATATGAACGACCAGCGCAAAGGCGAACACGCCGAACCCACCACTCATTTCGGCTACCAGGACGTCCCCGAGAGCCAGAAGGCAAAGAAAGTCGCCGAGGTATTCCACTCGGTGGCCGCCAAGTACGACCTGATGAACGACGTGCTTTCCGGCGGCATGCACCGCTTGTGGAAGCGCTTCACCATCGAGCTGTCGGGCGTGCGCAGCGGTAACCGCGTGCTGGACATCGCCGGTGGCACCGGCGACCTGGCCGCCAAGTTCTCGCGCCTGGTTGGCCCAACCGGTCAAGTGGTGCTCGCCGACATCAACGATTCGATGCTCAAAGTCGGCCGTGACCGCCTGCTCGACCGTGGCGTGGCCGGCAACATCGAGTTCGTCCAGGCCGACGCTGAAAAGCTGCCGTTTCCGGACAACCACTTCGACTGCGTGACCATCGCCTTCGGCCTGCGCAACGTCACCCACAAGGACGCAGCGATCCGCTCGATGCTGCGCGTGCTCAAGCCCGGTGGCCGCCTGTTGATCCTGGAGTTCTCCAAGCCGACCAACAAGCTCATGTCCAAAGCCTACGACGCTTACTCGTTCGCCTTCATGCCACTGGCCGGCAAGCTCATCACCAATGACTCGGAAAGCTACCGTTACCTCGCCGAATCGATCCGCATGCACCCGGATCAGGAAACCCTCAAGAGCATGATGGTCGAGGCCGGTTTCGACCGCGTCACCTACCACAACATGACCAGCGGCATCGTCGCCGTGCACCGGGGAATCAAGCCCTGATGCTGCTGGCAGGGCTGCTCGCCAGCGTCGAACATGGCCTGAACCGCGTCCTGCGCATGGACAGCACGGCCCTGCCGCGGCTGGCCGCGCTGGAAGGCAAGGTCATCGAAATCGACTGCCGTCAGCCGGCCCTGCAGGTCTTCATCCTGCCCGATGAAGAAGGCCTGATGCTCGCCGCCCATTGGGAGGGCGAGGTGGACTGCAGCCTGCGTGCACCGGCCGGCAGCCTGGCGCAACTGGCCCTGGCCAGGGACAAGACCGCCGTGCTGCACAGCCCGCAGGTCGAACTGCATGGCGACAGCGCCGTGCTGCTCGACCTGTTCGGCGTGCTGCAAGACCTGGAGCTGGACTGGGAGCACGAGCTGCAACGCTGGCTCGGCCCGGTCGCCACGGCGCTGCTGGCAGGCCACATTCGCCTGCGCGCACGCTGGACCCGCCAGGGCCTGGCACGCTTCAGCCAGAACCTGTCCGAATACCTGGCCGAAGAGTCGCGCACCCTGGTGGGCAAGCGTGAAGCCGAAGCCGCCTTCAGCGAGCTCGACACCTTGAAGGTCGACATAGAACGCCTCGAGGCGCGCCTGTTGCGCCTCTCCCGATCCCTTGATACCAGCGATAACGCATGAAGCTGCTCGCCGTCCGCCGTCTTTTCCGCATCCAGCGCGTGGTGATCCGCTACCGCCTCGATGACTTGTTGTTCGACCTGCCGCTGCCCTGGTGGCTGCGCAGCCTGCGCCTGCTGATGCCGTGGCGCTGGCTGCCGCGCAAGCCGTCCGAGCTCACCCGCGGTGCACGCCTGCGCCTGGCATTGCAGGACCTGGGGCCGATCTTCATCAAGTTCGGCCAGCTGCTGTCCACCCGCCGCGACCTGCTGCCCCCCGACATCGCCGATGAGCTGATGGGGCTGCAGGACCGCGTGCCGCCGTTCGACCCGAAACAGGCCGTGGCGCTGATCGAAGCACAGCTGGGCGCCAAGGTCGGCCAGGTGTTCAGCCGCTTCGACGTCGAGCCGCTGGCCTCGGCCTCGGTGGCGCAGGTGCATGCCGCACGCCTCAAGACCGGCGAAGAGGTGGTGGTCAAGGTGGTGCGCCCGGGCCTCAAACCTGTGATCGCCCAGGACCTGGCCTGGCTGTTTCTGATTGCCAAGGCCGCCGAGCGCGCCTCGGCCGACGCCCGCCGACTGCACCCGGTGGAAATCGTCGGCGACTACGAGAAGACTATCTACGACGAGCTCGACCTGCTGCGCGAGGCGGCCAACGCCAGCCAGCTGCGGCGCAACTTCGAGGGCTCGGAGCTGATGTACGTGCCCCAGGTGTACTGGGACCTGTGCCGCCCCAAGGTGCTGGTGATGGAACGCATCTACGGCGTGCCGGTGACCGACATGGCCACCCTGGCCGACCAGCGCACTGACATGAAGCTGCTGGCCGAGCGCGGCGTCGAGGTGTTCTTCACCCAGGTGTTCCGCGACAGCTTCTTCCATGCCGACATGCACCCCGGCAACATCTTCGTCAGCACGGTAAAGCCGTGGAGCCCGCAGTACATTGCCATCGACTGCGGCATCGTCGGCAGCCTCACCGCCGAGGACCAGGACTACCTGGCGCGCAACCTGTTCGCCTTCTTCAAGCGTGACTACCGCCGCGTTGCCGAGCTGCACATCGACTCGGGCTGGGTACCGGCGCACACCAAAGTCAATGAATTCGAGGCCGCCATCCGCACCGTGTGCGAGCCGATCTTCGAAAAACCGTTGAAAGATATTTCCTTCGGCCAGGTGCTGATGCGCCTGTTCCAGACTGCCCGGCGCTTCAACATGGAGGTGCAGCCCCAGCTGGTGCTGCTGCAGAAGACCCTGCTCAACATCGAAGGCCTGGGCCGTCAGCTCTACCCCGACCTGGACCTGTGGAGCACCGCCAAGCCGTTCCTCGAACGCTGGATGCGCGAGCGCTACAGCCCCAAAGCCGTGTTCGGCAACCTGCACAGCCAGGTGGAACAACTGCCGCACCTGGCCGACATGACCCGCGACCTGCTCGAACGCCTGTCGCAGCCGCACCTGCACGACCCACAACTGCCAGAGCGCCGCCGCCAGGGCGACCGCTGGGCGCTGCGCCTGCTGGGTGCCGGCCTGCTGGGTGGCGGTGCGGTGCTGGCCGCCGGTGCTGCCGAGGCCGCCAGCCTGGCAGCCCCAGCTGCCTGGCCGGCCTGGCTGATGGTGGCTGCCGGCCTTTACCTGATCGTGCGCCAATAGCCAGCCGCGCTGCTGGCTGGCACACTAGCGCAAGGGGCCCGGTACAGGAGCGGGCCCGGCTTTGGAGTCGACGATGAAAGACTGGCTGGACGAGATCAAGTGGAACAGCGATGGCCTGGTACCGGCGATCGCCCAGGACCACAAGACCGGACGCGTACTGATGATGGCCTGGATGAACCGTGAGTCGCTGGCACTGACTGCCGCCGAGCATCGTGCCATCTACTGGTCACGCTCCCGTGGCAAGCTGTGGCGCAAGGGCGAGGAATCTGGCCATGTGCAGAAGCTGCACGAGATGCGCCTGGACTGCGATGCCGACGTGATCATCCTGATGGTCGAGCAACTGGGCCATATCGCTTGCCATACCGGCCGTGAAAGCTGCTTCTACCGCGTCTTCGAAGACGGCCAGTGGAAAACCGTCGACCCGGTGTTGAAAGACCCGGATGCCATCTACAGCGCAGGACACTGACATGAGCGATACCCTCAACCGCCTGGCCGAAGTGCTCGAAGAACGCAAGCACGCGGCACCCGACAGCTCCTATGTGGCCAGCCTGTACCACAAGGGCCTGAACAAGATCCTCGAGAAACTTGGCGAAGAGTCCGTCGAAACCATCATTGCTGCCAAGGACGCCGAGGCCAGCAAGGATTACAGCGATGTCATCTATGAAACCGCCGACCTGTGGTTTCATAGCCTGGTCATGCTCAGCGCACTGGGCCAGCATCCACAAGCCGTGCTCGATGAACTGGAGCGCCGTTTCGGCCTCTCCGGGCACGATGAAAAAGCCGCGCGCCAGCCCTCGGCCTGACCGAATAGCATTCTAGGAGAGCACCATGGGTATTTTTGACTGGAAACACTGGATCGTCCTGCTGGTCGTCGTCGTGCTGGTGTTCGGCACCAAGAAGCTGAAAAACCTGGGTGGCGACCTGGGCGAATCGATCAAGGGCTTCCGTAAAGCCATGAACGACGAAGAGACCAAGCCGGCCGAGCAGACCCCGCCGCCAGCCCAGCCGATTCCACCGGTACACACCACCCAGCCGCACGCCGCTGCGCCGCAGCAGCCGCAGCCGCAGCCGCAGGGCCACACCATCGAGGGCCAGGCCCAGCCGGTCCAAGAGCCGCAGCGGAAAGACTGAGCCATGTTCGGCATCAGCTTCAGCGAGTTGCTGCTCGTCGGCCTGGTAGCGCTGTTGGTGCTCGGCCCCGAGCGCCTGCCTGGCGCCGCGCGTACTGCGGGGCTGTGGGTCGGCCGGCTCAAGCGCAGCTTCAACGCCATCAAGATGGAGGTCGAGCGCGAAATCGGCGCCGACGACATCCGCCGTCAGTTGCACAATGAGCACATCCTGCAGATGGAACAGGAAGCCAAGCGCATCCTCAACCCGCTGACGCCGCCAGCCCCGCCGCCAGCCGCTGCGGTTACCGAGCAGCCTGCCGCCACGCCAACGCCAGCGCCGGTAGCACCTGTAGCGCCGGCCACTGCGCCCGAGCAGCCCGAACAGCCTCAACCGCCGCGAGCCCCATGAGCGAAAAACCGCAAGACGACCAGCCCATGCCGCTGGTCTCGCACCTGACCGAACTGCGCACGCGCCTGTTGCGCTGCGTCGCCGCGATCTTCCTGATCTTTGCCGGGCTGTTCTCTTTCGCCCAGCAGATCTACACCCTGGTCTCGGCGCCCCTGCGCGACCACTTGCCAGCCAACGCAACGATGATCGCCACCGATGTGGCCTCGCCGTTCCTGACGCCGTTCAAGCTGACCATGATCGTCTCGCTGTTCCTGGCCATCCCGTTCATCCTGCAGCAGATCTGGGGTTTTATCGCCCCGGGGCTGTACCGCCATGAAAAACGCATCGCCATTCCGCTGCTGGTATCGAGCATCTTCCTGTTTTACGCCGGCATGGCCTTCGCCTACTTCCTGGTGTTCCCGCTGATGTTCAAATTCTTCGCCGCTGCCACACCGGCAGGCGTGGCGATGATGACCGACATCGCCAACTACCTCGATTTCGTCATGACCCTGTTCTTCGCCTTCGGCGTCGCCTTCGAAATACCGGTGGCGGTGGTGCTGCTGGTGTGGATCGGCGTGGTCGATGTGCAATACCTGAAGAAAATCCGCCCCTACGTGATCATCGGCTGCTTTGTGGTCGGCATGATCCTCACCCCGCCAGACATCTTCTCGCAGACCCTGCTCGCCGTGCCCATGTGGCTGCTGTTCGAAATCGGTGTGCTGTGTGGCAGCCTGATCCGCAAGCGCAGCCACCGCGATGATGAAGCGGCGAACGACCACAACGACCAGCCGCCAGCGACCCAACCGTGAACCTGTTGCTTCTTGAAGAGGCCGACTTCGTCTCGGCCGACCGTGTCGTCCTTGCCGATCGGCGCTTTACCCACATGCTGGAAATCCACCGTGTGGCGGTGGGCGACAGCCTGCGCGTGGGCCGTATCAACGGCCTGATGGGCAACGCCACGGTGGTGCGCCTGGAGCAGCACGAAGCCGAACTTGAAGTCGGCTTCAACCAGCCGCCGCCCGCCAAACTGCCGCTGACCCTGGTGCTGGCCGTGCCGCGACCAAAGATGCTGCGCCGGCTGTTCCAGACCGCCGCCACCCTGGGCGTACAGCGGTTGGTGCTGGTCAACAGTTACAAAGTCGAGAAAAGCTTCTGGCAGACGCCCTTCCTGACCCCCGAGAGCATCCGCGAGAACTTGATTCTGGGGCTGGAACAGGCCCGCGACACGGTGCTGCCCGAGGTGCTCATCGAGAAGCGCTTTAAACCGTTCGTCGAAGACCGCCTGCCCGCCATCGCCGATGGGACCCTCGGCCTGGTGGGCCACCCGGGCCCCTACCCTGCCTGCCCGCGTGCAGTCGAAGGGCCGGTAACGTTGGCGATTGGCCCGGAAGGTGGCTGGATCCCCTACGAAGTCGAACTGCTGGGCAAGGCAGGTCTGGCGCCGGTGCAGCTGGGTGAACGCATTCTGCGCGTGGAAACGGCCGTCACGGCGTTGTTATCGCGAATTTTCTGACACCAAAGTCAGCGTTTTCCACCCATCAAGTTTCCCCGACCCAGGCCGATGCTCTGGCAACACAACAATAATTCCGTGCTGCCACGTTGCCGGGGGGTCGAACATGTACCAAAGGTTTTCCCAATCGCTGGGGAATATAAGCGTCAATCGAAAATTGGGGCTGGGCTTCGGCTTGGTGCTCCTGCTCACCCTGGCCATTACCTTCACGGGCTGGAAGGGCATGGACAGCATCATCGACCGGGGCGACAAGCTGGGCAATATTTCGGTGATCCAGCAATACACCCAGGAACTGCGCATCGCTCGCCAGCATTACCAACGTCAACGCGACGCCGCCACGTTGGGCGAATTGGATCAGGCGCTGGCCAACCTCGATCACCAGGTGCAGCGGATGCTCGGGGAGATCGAACAGCCCGCCGACCGCCAGCGCCTGGAGCAGCAGCGCGAGGCCGTGCGCATCTATCAGCAGGCCCTCACCGACCTGAAGCAGGCCGGTCAGCGCCGTGACACGAGCCGCGCCATGCTGGGCGACACCGCCGACAAGGCGGTCGAGCTGATCGGCCGTGTGCAGCAGCGCCTGCTGCAGGGCGGCGATATCACCCAGTACCAGGCTGCCGTCGAGGTCAATGCCCTGGTTCAGCAGGCGCGCTTCCAGGTGCGTGGCTACACCTACAGCGGTAATGCCGACTTCCAGCAGACCGCGCTTAAGGCGATCGACCAGGCCCTCGCCGAGCTCAAGGCGCTGCCGGGCAAGCTCCCAGCCGACTATGCCGCCAGCCTCGATGACTCCGCCACCGCCTTGGCCGCCTACCGCGATGCGGTACGCCAGTTCGGCGACGCCCAGAATGCCAGCGAGCTGGCCCTGCAGCACATGGCCGATCAGGGCTCGGTGCTGTTGCAAACCAGCCAGGCGATGACCCTTTCGCAAACCGAAGTGCGTGACGCCGGCAGCCACCGGGCCAAAGTCATGCTGGGCGCAGCCACCGCCTTCGCCATGGTGCTGGGCTTGCTCGCCGCATGGGCAATCACCCGGCAGATCATCATCCCGCTGCGCCAGACCCTGGCCGCCGCCGAACGCGTGGCCAACGGCGACCTGCGCCAGGACCTGGTCAGCACCCGCCGCGACGAGCTGGGCCAGTTGCAGGCCAGCATGCAGCGCATGACCCAAGGCCTGCGCGAACTGATCGGCGGCATCGGCGACGGCGTCACCCAGATCGCCAGCGCCGCCGAAGAGCTGTCGGCTGTGACCGAGCAGACCAGCGCCGGGGTCAACAACCAGAAGGTCGAAACCGATCAGGTAGCGACCGCCATGAACGAAATGGCCGCCACCGTGCACGAAGTGGCGCGCAACGCCGAGCAGGCCTCGGAAGCGGCGCTGATGGCCGACCAACAGGCGCGTGAAGGCGATCGCGTGGTCAGCGAGGCCGTCGCGCAGATCGAGCGCCTGGCCAGCGAGGTGGTGAATTCCAGCGAAGCGATGAACCAGCTCAAAGCCGAGAGCGACAAGATTGGCAGCGTGCTCGACGTGATCAAGTCGGTTGCCCAGCAGACCAACCTGCTGGCCCTGAACGCGGCCATCGAAGCGGCCCGCGCCGGCGAGGCTGGCCGTGGCTTTGCCGTGGTGGCCGATGAAGTGCGCAGCCTGGCGCAACGCACTCAGCAGTCCACCGAGGAAATCGAAGAGCTGATTGCCGGCCTGCAAAGCGGCACCCAGCGGGTCGCCAGCGTCATGGACGCCAGCCGCCAGCTCACCGACAGCAGCGTCGAGCTTACCCGCCGTGCGGGCGGCTCGCTGGAAACCATCACCCGTACCGTATCGTCGATCCAGGCAATGAACCAGCAGATCGCAACGGCAGCCGAGCAGCAAAGCGCCACCGCCGAAGAGATCAACCGCAGCGTGATGAACGTGCGGGATATCTCCGACCAGACCTCGGCAGCCAGTGAAGAGACGGCCAGTTCCAGTGTCGAACTGGCGCGCCTGGGCACGCACCTGCAGGGCCTGGTCGGGCGCTTCAGGCTCTAACGGCACGGCTACTGGTAACGTCCTACGAATCAGGCTGAAATTTCCTACCTGATTCTCAGGTCAAGTCCTACGCGCTCTCCGCCGATGGGCAGGGGTGTCATGCCAGCAAAGTGCTGGCATGGCTCCCCTACTCAACTGGACGGAGACTTGCCATGTTCGGCTACCTCAACCGCAGGCTCGGCAACATCAGTGTCGGCGCCAAGCTCGCCCTGGGCTTCGCCGTGGTCCTGCTGCTTACCCTGGCCACCACCGTCAGCGGCTGGCGCGCCCTGGATGGTGCCATCACCCGCTCGGAACAGCTCAGCGAAATAGGCCGGATCAACGACCTGGTCAAGGATCTGCGCGCCGAGCGCATCACCTACCGGGTGCTGGCCGATGACACCAGCAAGGCGAAGATCGGCAGTATCCTGCAACAACTGGATGGCATGCTGACGGCGCTGCAGCAACGCAGCAGCGTCGATGAATCGCGCCAGATGCTGAGCCAGAAGCTGCAAGTGCTGCAGCGCCTGCACGACGATTTCAGCGCCCTGCAGCGCGGCGTCGAAAGCCGGCGCACCCTGCGAGCAGCCATGCAGGCGCAGGAACTGAAGCTCAACGAAGTGATCGACGAACTGCAAACCCAAGCCCTGCTGCAGATGCCCGCCGACAGCCAGCAGAACGGCGTATTGGGGCTGATGGACACGCTCAGCCGGCATGTCGACGGCGCCAATCAGCAGAGCCTGGTACCGGCGTACACGTTCTCGCCGCTGGGCGATTTCGCCAAAGTGGGCGATACCGCGCTGGACGCCGCCGAAGCCAGCCTCGGCCAACTGCTCAAAAGCATTGGCCCTTTGGGCCTGCCGCGCAGCCTGACGGAGCAGCCAGGCGTGGAGCTGGGCAAATACCGCGCTAGCCTCGATCAATACCGGCGCACCGCGCTGGGTGTGGAGCAACTGCAAGACGACATGGAGCAGAAGGGCGACGAGCTTCGGGCGGTCAGCCTGGAGCTGGGTGAAAGGAAGATCGAACAGCGCGACAGCGAAGCCCTGGCTGCCCGCTCACTGTTGACCAGCGTGGCCCTGCTGGCCCTGGTGGTCGGGGTGCTGGCCGGTTGGCTGATCACTCAGCAGATCACCCAGCCGCTGCGCCAGACGCTGGCCGTGGCGGCGCGCATCGCACGCGGCGACCTCAGCCAGGTGGAGCCCGTGCAGCGTCGTGACGAGATGGGCCAGCTACAGGTCAGCATGCGTGAAATGACCCTCAGCCTGCGCGAGCTGATCGGCGGCATCGACCAGGGTGTCGGTCAGCTGTCACAAGCCGCTACACAACTGGCGGCCAGCAGTGAGGACACCAAGCTACGCATCAACCAACAGCGCGAGGAAACCGACCAGGTAGCCACCGCCATGAACCAGATGAGCGCCACGGTGCAGGAAGTTGCACAGAATGCCGAGCAGGCGTCGATGGCGGCGACCAATGCCGACCAGCAGGCGCAGCTGGGCGACCAGGTGGTGGCCGAGGCCATCAACCGTATCGAGCAACTGGCCGGGCAAATGGACCACTGCCTGGCGGCCATGCAGCACCTGGCAGGTGAAAGTCAGCGGATCGGCAGTATTCTCGATGTGATCAAGTCGGTGTCCGAACAAACCAACCTGCTGGCACTGAACGCCGCCATCGAGGCCGCCAGAGCCGGTGAAGCCGGGCGTGGTTTTGCCGTGGTCGCTGATGAAGTCAGAGGGTTGGCGCAGCGCACGCAGCAGTCCACCGAAGAGATCGAACAGCTGATCGAAAGCCTGCACAGCGGCACCGACCAGGTCACCAGCCTGCTCGACAACAGCAAGCGCCTGACCGAGCAGAGCGTCGAGCTGAGCCGCAAGGCGGGGGATGCCCTGAGCCAGATCACCGATACGGTGTCGAGCATCCAGGGCATGAACCAGCAAATCGCCACGGCCAGCGAGGAGCAGAGCGTGGTGGCTGAGCAGATCAACCGCAGTGTGATCAGTGTGCGCGATGCGTCAGACCAGACCAGTGCAGCCAGTGAGCAGACGGCCGCTTCGAGTGGGGAGCTGGAGCAGCTGGGGCAGCAGCTACGGCGGATGGTGGGGCGGTTCAGCCTTTGAGATTGCAGGGGCCGCGTTGCGGCCCATTGGCGGGGCAAGTCGGATCGCCGCACCGCCGCTCCCACAAGGAGCAGTGAAGCGCCTGTGGGAGCGGGCTTGCCCCGCGAAGGGGGCGGCGCGGTTACAGCACCTGGCGCAAGAACGCCTGCGCGCGCGGGTCTTTCGGTGAGGCGAAGAACGCTGCCGGGGCAGAATCTTCCAGCAGCTTGCCGTGATCGAAGAACAGCACCCGGTCTGCCACTTCTCGGGCAAAGCCCATTTCATGGGTCACGCAGACCATGGTCATACCTTCCTGGGCCAGGGTCTTCATCACGTCCAGCACTTCACCGACCATTTCCGGGTCGAGCGCCGAGGTCGGCTCGTCGAACAGCATCACCTTAGGCTCCATTGCCAGGGCCCGGGCGATCGCCACCCGCTGCTGCTGGCCGCCGGAAAGCCGCGAGGGGTACTCGTTGGCCTTCTGCGAAATGCCCACTTTCTCCAGCAGCGCACGCGCCTTGGCTTCGCGCTCGGCCTTGCCGCGTTTGCGCACGACCTTCTGGGCCAGGCACAGGTTCTCCAGCACAGTCATGTGCGGGAACAGGTTGAAGTGCTGGAACACCATGCCGACTTCGCGGCGGTAGGCATTGATGTCGGTCTTCGGGTCTGCGAGTTGCAGGCCGTTGATGGCCACATGGCCTTCGTCGAAATGCTCCAGGCCGTTCAAGCAGCGCAGGAAGGTCGACTTGCCCGAGCCCGACGGGCCGAGCACCACGACCACTTCGCCCTTGGCCACCTGGGTGGTGACGTTGTCCACCGCGCGTACCACTTGGCCACGGGTGTCGAACACTTTCAAAAGGTCACGGACTTCAATCACTTTGCGCAAGCCTCCGCTCGAGCCGGCTGGCCAGGTGCGACAGCGGCAGGTTGATCAGCAGGTACAGGCCTGCCACGCAGAACCAGATCTCGAACGTCGAGAACGAGGTGGTGATGGCCTCTCGACCGCTCTTGGTCAGCTCAGTGATGGCGATCACCGACACCAGCGAGGTGTCCTTGACCAGGCTGATGAACTGCCCGGCCAACGGTGGCAGCACGCGCTTGAAGGCCTGCGGCAGGATCACGTGGCGCATCGACTGGCCCGCGTTCAGGCCCAGCGAGCGCGCTGCCTCGTTCTGGCCCTTGGCGATCGACTGCACGCCGGCACGCACGATCTCGGCCACATAAGCACCGGTGAACAGCGCCAGCGCCGCCACACCGGCGAATTCACGGGACAGGTTGAGCACAGTGCCGATGAAGAAGTAGAAGATGAAAATCTGTACCAGCAGCGGCGTGCCGCGCACCAGTTCGACGTAGACGGTCGACAGGTCGCGCAGGGTCGGGTTGTTCGACAGCCGGCACAGCCCGGCGAACAGGCCGATCACCAGGCCCAGCGCCCCGGACACCACCGAAAGCCACAAGGTGGTCCACAGGCCCCATGCCAGCGGGCCGGCTGCCCAGTGGCGAGTCACGCCGATCTGGTCGCCTTCGGCAACGTCGTCACCGCGGCTAAGTTGCAGGCTGTCCTTGGCCACGTCGAGCACTTGCTCATCGCCGTTCTCGTCTTTGAGCGTAACGCGGGCGTTATCGCCGGAGACGACGATTTCCTGCACCGTGCCGTAGCCGCTGGCGCGTTGCGCTTCCTCGGCCTTGTAGGCGAAGTATTGCGGTACGCGGTTCCAGCGCCACTCGTAGGACATCATCGAGGTGGCCAGGTACAGGCTGATCGCCAGGCCCACCAGGACCAGCGCAGTCAGCGCGTGCCAGGGCCATTGGGCTTTCTTGTGTTTGATCACGTGGGTACTTCCGTAAATGCGAACGCGCAGGGTTTACCTGCGCGTCGGGGTCAAAGCCGGGGGCTTGTGGCCTGGGCCTTATTCCATTTCCTTCAGCCAGTCCTTGTTCTTGAACCACTTGTCGTGGATACGATCGTAGGTCCCGTCATGCTTGATCTGGTGCAGGAAGTTGTTGATGAAGTTGATGCTGTCGTAGTCGCCTTTCTTCAGGCCGAAAGCCAGCGGCTCGTAGGTGAAGGGCTCTTCCAGGAACAGCAGCTTGCCAGCGCCGGCCTTCTCGACTGCCACGACGTTGTACGGCGCGTCATAGACGAAGGCGTCAGCCTTGCCGTTGACCACGTCCATCACCGCTTCCTGCTCGTTGTCGTAGCCGTGGTATTTGGCCTTGGCGATCAGTTTCTTGGAAACCATCTCGCCGGTGGTGCCGAGCTTGGAGGTGATGCGGTACTTCTCGTTGTTCAGGTCCTTGTACGACTTGATCTCGCCCGCCAGCTCCTTGCGGATCAGCAGGGTCTGGCCAACCACGATGAAGGGTTCGCTGAAGTTCAGGCGCAGGTTGCGTTCCTGGGTCAGGGTCATGCCGCTGCCGATGATGTCGAACTTGTCGGTCAGCAGGGCCGGGATGATCCCGTCATAGGCGGTGGAGACTGCCTCGAACTTGACGCCCATGGATTTGGCCATGGCTTTGAGGATATCGACTTCAAAGCCGATGATCTCGCCACGCTTGTTGGTCATCTGGAACGGCATGTAGGTAGGGTCCATGCCCACCCGCAGGGTGCCGCGCTTGACCGCGTCGTCGATGGCGCCGGCCTGGGCCGAAGCCACTGCAACCAGCGCGGTGACGCCGACCAGCAGTCGCGAAAGGTATTTCTTCATCATCACCAAGTCCCCTAGCAAGAAAAGTAGCGAATCTTATCGTTGGCACGGCCGTACCGGCCGGCGTGGTTTATCGGAGAGGGATGCTAACGCATGGCGGCCCTGGGACCTAGAGCCGGGGGGGACTTTGTTGGCCAAAATCGAATGCATGGGCTGTTAAAAGCTTCGCGGGACAAGCCCGCTCCCACAGGTACCTCACAGTTGTTGAATGCTGTGCTATCCCTGTGGGAGCGGGCTTGCCCCGCGAATGGATGGTTCAGGCGCCGACGAGTGCCGGTTGGCCTTCGTTTTCCGGGTGCAGCGGCAACAGTGGCGAGTGCGGGTCGTTCTTGATGGAAGCGCGCCACACATCGATCCACGCCGCGTTGTGCTCTGCCCACACCTGCTCGTGCAGGCGGGTCAGCGCCACCGGGTCGCTGAGCAGGGCCAGGCGGGTATTGAGGTCCAGCCCTTTCGGCCCGACTTCCATGGCCTTGGCCACGCGTTCGGCACGCAGCGCTTCAATCGGCGCAGCCTGGCCGTGACGGGCAGTGGCCATGGCACAGGCCAGGGCGTTCTGCCGCGGGTCGACCACGGCGCGCACAAAGCCGTCGTGCAGGGCGTGCCAGCGGTTTTCGTGGGTGTACTGGTCGGTTGCCAGCAGCTCCTGCGGCGTCGCGTATTCCTCAGGGATGAGGAACAGCTTCTCGTCCTTGGCCGCAAGGCCCAGGCGAGTACGGCTGGAGATCACCGAAACCGGAATGGACAGCACCAGCGAACCGACGATCGGCGCCAGCCACCACAGGAAGCTCGGGTTCAGCCAGGCCACCAGCGCAGCCCAGGCAAAGCCCAGCAGCGTTTGCGGGCCGTGGCGGCGCACGGCCTCGCTCCACGGGGTGGAATCGTCGTCACGCTGTGGCGAGTTCCAGGTCGCTGCCCAGCCGAGGAACGCGGCCAGTACGAAACGGGTGTGGAAGATCATCCGCACCGGCGCCAGCAGCATGGAGAACAGCATCTCCATCAGCATCGACAGGGTGACCTTGATGCGCCCGCCAAACTCGACCGCGCCCTTGGCCCAGATCAGGATGATGCTGAGCAGCTTGGGCAGGAACAGCAGCACGATGGTGGTAGAGAACAGCGCAACGGCCTTCTCCGGGTGCCATTGTGGCCACAGCGGGTAAAGCTGGTAGGGCTCGATGAAGTATTGCGGCTCCATCAGCGTGTTGGTCGCCAGCAGCGCGGTCGACAGCACCAGGAAGAAGAACCACAGCGGCGCCGACAGGTACGACATCACGCCGGTCAGGAACACCGCGCGGTGCACCGGGTGCATGCCTTTGACGAGGAACAGGCGGAAGTTCATCAGGTTGCCGTGGCACCAACGGCGGTCACGCTTGAGCTCGTCGAGCAGGTTGGGCGGCAGTTCTTCGTAGCTGCCCGGCAGGTCATAGGCGATCCACACGCCCCAGCCGGCACGGCGCATCAGCGCGGCTTCGACGAAGTCGTGGGACAGGATTGCACCGGCGAACGCACCCTTGCCCGGCAACGGCGCCAGGGCGCAGTGCTCGATGAACGGCTTCATGCGGATGATCGCGTTGTGGCCCCAGTAGTGCGACTCGCCCAGCTGCCAGAAGTGCAGGCCGGCCGTGAACAGCGGGCCGTACACGCGGGTAGCGAACTGCTGCATGCGCGCGTACAGGGTGTCCATGCCCGACGCCTTGGGCGCGGTCTGGATGATACCGGCATCCGGGTTGGCCTCCATCAGGCGCACCAGGCTGCTCAGGCACTCGCCACTCATGACGCTGTCGGCATCGAGCACGACCATGTACTTGTACTCGCCACCCCAGCGACGGCAGAAGTCGTCGAGGTTACCGCTCTTGCGCTTAACGCGGCGGCGCCGGCGGCGGTAGAAAATACGGCCGAAGCCCTTGGTCTCACGGCACACGTCCAGCCAGGCCTGTTGCTCGGCCACGGCGATGTCGGTGTCGTTGGTGTCGCTGAGCACGAAGAAGTCGAAACGGTCGAGGTTGCCGCTGGCAGCCACCGACTCGAAGGTCGCCCGCAGGCCGGCGAACACGCGCGGCACGTCTTCGTTGCAGATCGGCATCACCAGCGCAGTGCGCGCTTCGGGTGCGATCGGCTCGTTACCGGCACTGCTGCCGGAGATGCGGTACTTGTCACGGCCGGTGAGCAGTTCCAGGAAGCCCATCAGCGCGGTCCAGAAGCCCGCCGAAACCCAGCAGAAGAGGATACCGAAGAGGATCAGGATGGACGTCTGCAAGGCATACGGCCAAACCTGCACCACGGTGTCCCACAGTGGCTGGTTGACCACTTCGTCGAGGTCGACGAACGACCAGCCCTGGTACGGCAGGATGCCCTTCATGTACCAGCCGGCGACGATGGTCTGGCCGATCATCAGGGCCAGCAGGATGTAGCGGCGGATCGAACCGACCGTACGCCAGCGCGCCTTGGGCAGCTCGCGCTGCTCGGGCTGGGGAGCGTTGGTGCGACCGGTCATGCGCCGCCACATGCGAATCAGCACGTTGGTGCGCCACGGCTCGGGCACTACCCGGGTACGTTTGATCGGCGGTGCGATCTTCAGGCACAGCCGGCCGCTGCCGTCGACGCCAAGCATCTCGGCGTCTTCCAGCTCGGCGGCGCTGCCCACGGTCAGCCGCGGGCCCACCGAGGCCTGTACGGCCTCGGTGGATTCGGCGGCCGGGTTGGCCGCCAGGCGTTGGTGCAGCTCGCTGAACGAGGTGCAGCTGGCGAGTTCCGCGCGCTGCTCATCGCTCAGTGGGAGGTGGGCCAGGTATTCGCCAAGCGATTCCGGCCTTGCGCTTGAGTTACTCATCGGCAGGCAACTGATAGCTCCAGGTCTCGGTCAGCACCTTTTCTTCGGTGGTGGCCGGGGTCCCGTTGGTGGGTGCCGCATCGGCGGCGGGTTGTTCGGCCTTGGCAGGCTCCTGCGCCTTGGCAGTTTTTTCGTGCTTGGCGTGCTTGGCAGCGGCCTTGTCCTGCTTGGCGTCTGCGGCAGGCTTGGCCGGCTCGACCGGTACGTCACGCACCAGCGCGGCGCGCATCTCGGTGGCCTTGTTGGCTTCCTTGACCTTCAACCGCAGGGTCAGGCGCCAGCCTTTGGTTTCCGGGTTATAGCGCAGATTGTTCTCGACCACCTCGGCGTTGTCGCCAACGCTGATCTGGCTACGCACTGCGGCGTCTTCCGGCAGGGATGCCAGCGCAGGGCCTGCAAAATCGACCAGGAAGGCAACGCTGCCGTCCGGTTGACGGATCAGGTTGGACTGCTTGACGTCACCGGTGGAGCGCATGGTCTGGGTTACCGAACCCAGCTCCTGAGCCTGGAACTTGGCTTCGTCGATGGTCCAGTGCAGGCGGTAGGCGTATTCGAACGGCTTGCCTGGCTCTGGCAGGGTTTCCGGGCTCCAGAACGCAACGATATTGTCGTTGGTTTCGTCGGCGGTCGGGATCTCGACCAGATCGACGGTGCCTTTGCCCCAGTCGCCTTTCGGCTCGATCCAGGCGCTCGGGCGCTTCTGGTAGTTGTCGTCGAGGTCTTCGTAATCCTTGAAGTCGCGATGACGCTGCATCAGGCCGAAACCGCGCGGGTTCTCGACGCTGAAGTTGCTCACGGCCAGGTGTTTCGGGTTGTTCAGCGGGCGCCACAGCCATTCGCCGTTGCCAGCGTGGATCGACAGGCCTTCGGAGTCATGCAGGGCCGGGCGGTAGTTCATGACCTTGGAGGGCTGGTTAGGCCCGAACAGGTACATGCTGGTCAGCGGGGCAACACCCAGGCGGCTGACGTGGTCACGCAGGAACACGCGGGACTGCACGTCGACCACGGTGTCGTTGCCTGGGCGCAGGATCAGCTTGTAGGCGCCGGTGGAACGCGGCGAATCCAGCAGGGCGTAGATCACCAGGTGCTTGTCGGCAGGCTTCGGCTTCTCGACCCAGAACTCGGTGAAACGCGGGAATTCTTCGCCCGACGGCAGCGCGGTGTCGATGGCCAGGCCACGGGCCGACAGGCCATACACATGGCCCTTGCCGACCACGCGGAAATAGCTGGCGCCAAGCAGGGTCATGATTTCATCCTGCTTGTCGGCCTTGTTGATCGGGTACAGCACGCGGAAACCGGCGTAACCCAGGTTCTTGGTGGTTTCCGGGTCATGCGGCACGTCACCGAACTCGAAACGGCTCGGGTCGTACTTGATTTCCTCGACCTTGCTGGCGGTGACCTCGTTGATCTTCACCGGCGTGTCGAAATGCATGCCCTGGTGGTAGAAGGACAGCTTGAACGGCGTCTTGTCCTTGGCCCACTCGGCCTTTTCCTGCAGGAAGTGGATCTTCTGGTAGTCCGCGAACTTCATGTCGCGGAACACGGCCGGCAGGTTGCTTTTCGGGGCTTCGTACTTCTGGCCGGCCAGATCCTTTGCCTTGGCTGCAACATCGTCAAGATTGAATGCCCACAGCTGGCCCGCGCTCATCAGGCCGACCAGTGCCGCACTGGCCATCAGGGCCTTGCGCAGCCGCATGCCGGGGATTCTTGATGCTTTTTGGGGACTAACAATCACGAGCAACCCTCGCCGAAAACAGATCATGAAACCAACGGCCAGCGACAAATGCCGGGTTGGCGAGCACTGTTCGGACCCCGTGAGGGCGTAATGATTCCCCAAACGGTTCCAGACAATGCTCGAGTCAGAGTAGAACGAACCTGCGAACGCAGGCCCACGCAGCGCGCGATTATCCAGCAGGTCGCGTTACAACGCATCAGGCTGGAACAACTATTTATCGTACAAAACCCCTGTTTTACCCACAAACCAGGGGTTTTTTTACCTCATATTTGTAACAGAAATGTCACTGGGCCATCATTGACCAGATGCACCTGCATGTCTGCACCGAAGCGCCCGCTTGCAACCGTGGCATGTTGGCCTTGGGCCTGGCGCAAAAGGTAGTCGAACAATTCGGCCCCCAGCGCCGGCGGTGCCGCCGTCGAGAAGCCCGGCCGCATGCCGCTGCGGGTGTCGGCCGCCAAGGTGAACTGGGACACCAGCAGCAGGCCGCCGCCAACATCCTTGAGCGACAGGTTCATCTTGCCCTGCTCATCGCTGAACACTCGATAATTGAGCAGCTTGTGCAACAGCTTATCGGCATGTTCCCGGGTATCTTCAGGTTCGACGGCCACCAGCACCAGCAGGCCCTGATCGACGGCGCCGACGATCTCGCCGGCCACCTCCACCCGCGCGCCACGCACGCGCTGCAACAGCCCCCTCATGCTTCTTCCAGGGGCAGATCGAGCAAGCGACGCGCCATTTGGTCAGCAGCACGTACCAGGGCGTCGGTAATGCCCGGCTCGGACGCGGCGTGGCCGGCGTCGCGGATCACCTTGAGCTCGCTGTTCGGCCAGGCCTGATGCAACGCCCAGGCGTTGTCCAGCGGGCAGATCACGTCATAGCGGCCATGCACGATCACTGCCGGCAGGTGGGCGATCTTCGGCATGTCGCGGATCAACTGGTCCGGCTCGAGGAAAGCGTTGTTCATGAAGTAGTGGCATTCGATGCGGGCAATCGACAGCGCGCGCTGTGGCTCGGAGAAGCGGTCGACCACCAGCGGGTTGGGGCGCAGGGTGGCGGTACGGCCTTCCCAGGTGGACCAGGCCTTGGCGGCATGCATCTGAGCAATCTGGTCGTTGCCGGTCAGGCGTTTGTGGAATGCCTTGACCAGGTCGCCACGCTCATCCGCCGGAATTGGCGCGATGTAATCCTGCCAGTAATCGGGGAACAGGCGGCTGGCGCCCTCCTGGTAGAACCACTCGATCTCTTGCGGCCGGCACAGGAAGATGCCGCGCAGGATCAGGCCATGCACCCGCTCGGGGTGGGTCTGGGCGTAGGCCAGGGCCAGGGTCGAACCCCAGGACCCGCCGAACAGCACCCACTTGTCGATGCCCAGGTGCTCGCGGATGCGCTCCAGGTCCTCGACCAGGTGCCAGGTGGTGTTGTTCTCCAGGCTCGCATGTGGCGTGGAGCGGCCACAGCCGCGCTGGTCGAAGGTGATGATGCGGTACAGGTTGGGGTCGAAGTAGCAACGGCTCTGGGCATCGCAACCCGCGCCCGGGCCACCGTGGATGAACACCACCGGCAGACCTTCAGGCGAGCCGCTTTCATCGACATACAGCACATGCGGCGCTTCCACGGCCAGATCGTGCCGGGCGTAGGGTTTGATCTGCGGGTAGAGGGTCTGCATTGCGCACTCCGTGTGAGGATATTGACTGCCGTTGGGCATCATAAACCTGAATTGCGCTTTGAGCACCGTCCTCTAGGGCACCGCCGCAAGCCGGGCATACATATTTACCTCCAGCGCGCCAGCCATAGCCCCGATAGTCCCTTGCCCCATACCTAGCAAGGGCCCGCCATGCCAACCCCAGCCAACACCTTACCTGGCGCTCATTACGCCACCATTGAGCGCAAGATACCCGCCTGGCTCAAGCAAGCCACGCCAGACATCCACCGCGCAATGCGCAACGCGTTGCCGATCCCTGCCTGGCTGGCCACAGCGGTCCAGCAGCTACCGGAAATCGCCAAGGCATGGCAGGCGGAACATGCCCGTCACCGCGAACACCATGCACAAGTGCAGAAGCTGTTCGAACCGCTACCCGCCCTGCAAACCTACGCCGCGCAGACACTGACCGAAGCCATCAAGCAACGCTTCGGGCTCGACCTGGATGTGCACAACACGTACCTGGTCGACGCCCGCCTGATCGACACGACCCGCGCAGGCGACGCGCGCGTGGCGGTGAACCAGGCTACCCGCTCGCTGCTGCACAGCGCCCTGCACAACTTTGACCAGGACGCCGCTGCCGAACACGGCATGGACGCGCCTGGGGCCGCGCTGAAAAAGTCGGTCATCCTCGATCATCGGCGCTTCATGGGCACTGTCCCGATCACCAATGCAGTGGATATCGTCGCCGAAGACTTCGCCGACCTGTGCCGCACGCTGGACATCGGTGGCAAGTACCATGGCCTGGTCCATGCAATCTATTACCCTGAGGCCACGGCGCAGCTGAGCACCGATGAAGTCAGGCTGTCCGTTTACCAGACCCTGGGGCGAGCGGAAGTCTCGGCCTTCCGGCAATCCTTGCATTACGCCCGCCTCAAAGGCGATATCGGTGAGACGCTGTACACCGCAGCGCTTGCCGTGCCGGTCGACCAGCCGCTATCGGCAACCTCGCCCGTGACATTCAGCTATCTCGACCTGTGGGAAGCAGAGCTGACCGGGGTGGTGCTGATTACCGTGCAAGCCGAAGAGCATCAGGCCGTAGCGCTGTATATCCCCGAGGACAGCGCACAGCCGCTCACGGAATTCACGACTCTGGAGGCCTTGCAGGCCGGTTTGCGCGACAGGCTCCACGCCAACATCAGTTACCTGGACAACCACATTGCCGACCGTGACAAGGCATCGACGATCACCCGCCTGAAGGATCGGCTCACGCCCATCGCCTGGAGTGTCCGCGGGGTACTTGAGCGTGTCCCTGACCCACATGCCACCCTGCATCCTGTTGCAAGGCCATTCGGCCACACGTTCCAGAGCGTCATGGCCTTCCAGAAAGCCCAGCGGCATGGAGAGGATGTGCTGTTCCACGCAACCCCGACCGAAATCGTCGACCGGCGCACTGCCCAGGCTCATCGGGAATTGATAGCAGGACGCGTGCTGACGGCCCTCAACATCGCCGGTTTTTTCGTGCCCGGGCTGGGCGAGGTAATGCTCGCCGTCTGCGTGGCCCAATTGGCCCACGAGGTCTACGAAGGCATCGAGGCCTGGAAAAACGACGAGCGCGACAAGGCATTCACCTACATGGTCGATGTGATTGAGAACGTGGCGATCATGGCCGTACTGAGCGCGGCAGCCAAAGCGGCGAGAAACACAGCAGGCAGCGAAGCAGGCAGTGCGCTGGAAGAGCCGGAAGTAGAACGCATTGATTTGCCGACCCCCTCCTTCATCGAGGAACTGCTGGAGGTTGAGCTACCAGATGGCAGCACACGCCTGTGGAACCAGGACCTGACCCCCTTCGAACAAGACGTCACGCTGCCATCGCAGGCCAGCCCGGACGGGCTTGGGCTGTACCGCCAGGATGGCAAGACCTGGCTACGCCTTGAAGGCAAGGTATTTTCACTGAAATGGAATGCCGACACCGGCATCTACCGCATCGAGCACCCCAGCAAGGCAGGCGGTTATGAGCCGCCGTTGCGGCACAATGGGGCCGGGGCCTGGTTGCAGGTCACGGACAAGCCGCTGAGCTGGACGGGCATGGCACTGCTGCGCCGTATCGGTCACTTGAATGCCCACTTCGACGAGCCGACGCTGCAACGGATACTTGCCGTCAGCGACACCCACGAAGACGTACTGCGCAGGGCCTTGGCCGAGAACCTGCGGCTGCCGGCCTTGCTCGAAGACACCCTGCAACGCTTCAAACTGGACGAAACGGTCCGCCAGCTGCCGGACGCTAGCACCCGGGCAGCAGCGTTTTCCAGGGCTTACGCTCGCCTTCCGAGCGACCTGACGCCGGGAGCCGAAACCATACGGCGGGTGTTTCCGAACCTGCCGGCCGTCGTCAGCGACGAGCTGGTGCGTGGCGCAAGCGCCAGCGAACTGCAAATGCTCGGCAGCGGCAAAATCCCCATGCGCCTTGGCGAGGAGATCCGCGTCTACCAGCAACACATCCGCCTGGCCCGCGCCTGCGAAGGGTTGTACCTGTCCGGTGTGCCAAACTGGGACAGCGACAGGCTGATCATGCATACGCTTGAACGCCTGCCAGGCTGGCCCGTCGAGACAAAAGTGCAGCTGCTCCAGCGCATGTCCTGGCCTGCCCAGGCGCAGGGCATCGGCCCGCAAAACACTCGCCCCTACCACACCATCACCCATGCGGATGCCGGATACATCGTGCACGATGAAAGCCGCCCGAGCACAGAGGTCACCGCTTATCCAGACCTCTATGCCGCGCTGTACGAGGCACTGCCAGAGGCCATGACGCAGCTCGGTGTCGCAGATCAGCAAGCACTGCAGCGCCTGGTACAGGAAAGCCCCCTGCCACCCCGCTCGACCGTGAGGGCGGTCCTGGGCATGCAACCTGTCCGCCCCGGCTACCGTTCGCCCATGCGCTTGGCCGATGGGCGCCTGGGCTACCCGTTGAGCGGGAGCGGCCCGGCAGTTCAAGGCGCTACCCGCCAGCGCCTGATCGAGGCTGTCGAAGCAACGGGGCTCGTCGCGCACACCGGCGTTACGGCGGATCAGGTCCTGCTGTCGCTGACCAGTCGCGGCCTGGCGCCGTCGCAAATACTCGACCATCTGCAGGCGCTGCTGGAGCAGCGCAGTGAACTGCAAAGCAGGCTGGCTGACTGGAGTGAAGCCATTTCACCGGAGACGGAACAGGCTGCAAGCGACTACAACAGCCTACGTGACGCGATCATGCAACACTGGTATGACACCGCTCTGGATGAAGGCGGCCAGCACACGGCCGAGCTACGCATCACTCAGGTGCCCTTGGCCGATGTACCTCTGACCCTGCCCGATTTTTTCTACAATCGTGTGCGTAGCCTGAACCTCCTCGATCTACCGTCAGGCAACCTCGCCGGCTGGGCGCAGCACGAACGCCTGCTGCAACGCCTGCTCAGGCAGATGCCGCAGATCGAATCACTGGAAATCAGCCGGCCTTACAACGCCAGATCAACACCTTCGTTCTTCATGCTCAGCGTACCGTCCATCACCCAGCTTTTGCCTGCGCTGCAAAGGCTGGTGCTAACCAACCAGAACATCGCGCTGTCCGAAAACGACCTCAACCTGATCGCAGAACTTCGCCAGTTGAGGTACCTGGACCTGAGTGGCAACCGCCTGGCCCAGAACAACAGCCCAAGCTTCCATGAACTGACCCTGGATTTCCTGGGCCTGGATAACATGCAACTGGCGCAGTGGCCGATCGGGATTGGCAGTGATGCACTGGGGCGTATCGCCCACCTGTCCATGCGCAACAACAACCTCAGGTCATTGCCGTCGTTCCTGCTCAATGAAGCAGACGCACTGCCCAACCCGACGGTGATCTCACTCGAAGGCAACCCTGTCAACGAAACTCATGTACAGCGCTTGTTGCTGAACGAGCGGGCCGAGACGGCCGGCGTTACCGTGGATGTGCCTGCAGAACTCACCGGCCGGCTTGCACGCATACGCGATGAGCGCCAGCAAATGCGCGACGCGATCGACGGCTGGGCCCAGGCGTCCAGTTCGAGCAACCCCTTGACCCAGGAATCGCTCGCACACAGGCAGCGCATCCAGGCAGCGATCAGCCAGTTCTGGGAGCAACAGGAGCAGGGCCAGCGATACCTGCGTCTGCAACTGGAGGATGTGGCGGTCGAACAGTTCCCCAGGCGGCTTCCAGCATTCTTTGAACAACGCGTTCAAGCGCTCATGCTGACCCGCACGAGCGGCACCACGTCGCAACTCGACGAATTGCTCAGCCGCTTCCCCAATGTCACCCGGTTGACCATCGATGCGCATCAGGCGGCCACTTCCTCACTGGCGTCTGTCTTGGCACGTCTTCCCCGGCTCAACTACCTGGAGTTTCGCAACATGGGCCTGGAAGTGGATCAGCGCATGCTGGAGACCTTGGCGGGGTTGGAGCACCTGACGTCACTGGACGTGTCAGGCAACCGTATGGGTAGCATCAGCCAGGTACCTGCACGGCTCTCCAGCAACCTGCAATCACTCTCGCTGACCGACATGAACCTGCAAGCCTGGCCAAGCTGGTGCGACAGCTTGCTGCCGCTGGAGCTGCTGGACTTGAGTTCCAACAACATCACCCAGTTGCCCGAGCACATACTCTCGAACCTGGACAACCCCATGCCGATCTCGTCGATCGCCTTGTTCGACAACCCTTTGCCGCTTGATACCATTCTGCGTGTGCGTGCGTTCTCGGACAGCCAGCACAGCTATTCCTTCGCCCTGGATATCCCGGGCAACCTGATGCTTGTCAATTCTTCGAGCGAAGGATCACTGGATCACCCGCACTTCCCTCTGATGGGCGACGATACGCCCAGGCTCGAAGACTGGATGCTTGGCAACGAGGCGCAGAACGAGGCATTGCGCGACTGCTGGGAAATGCTCGAAGGCAGCGATCTGCTGCGGTTGGCGGGCCGCCTGCGCAATGCTGCGCCCTACGTCGACCCGACCTCGCAAGCCAGCTTCTGCGAGCGTGTACGCCTGATGCTGGTTGTGGCCGCCGGCAACGATGCCGAGCGCCCGCTGATGGAGAGTATCGCTGCGGCCGCACTGCCTCACCCTGAAACCGGCTCGCAGACATGTCACGATGGCGCGCTGCAGGAGTTCAACAATATCGAGTTGTACCTGATGGGGCAGCGCCTGTTGATCGAAGCGGGCGATACCTTGCAAACGTTGCGACTACGCCTGTTGCAACTGTTCAGGATCGAACAACTGGAGAAACTGGCCAACCAGCGAACCGGCTCGGGCGACAGGGTTTCGGTGCGGCTGGCCTACCGCCGGGAGCTGGCCAGGGAGCTCGACCTTCCGCTTGCCGACAGCATGCGTTTTCGAAGCGCAGCAAATCTGGCGCCTGATGAATTGTCGCTGGTGCTGGAAAAGGTCCGCAAAAGCGAACTGGGCGATGCCCTGGTCGACTACATGCTGGCCAATTCGGACTGGGTTGCGCGCCTGCGGGCCGAACATGCCGAGCGCTTTGCCGAAATAGATAACCGCTACCGCCTGCTTGTACTTGAACTGGCCAACAAGGATCACTCGCTTCAGGAGGAACTGAGGCTGCAACAACAATTACAAAACGATAAGGGCCTGGAGGAGCAGGAGCTGTTGCGTGAACTCACCATAGCGCAGATCAACAACTGATTACCCGCTTCAAATGGCGACGCGCATGGCCCGCAGCGCGTCGCCACTTTCACGGGCAAACATCAACCTCCGTACCGCTCCTTACCCCAATCCAGCAGCGCCTGCAAAAGCTGCTGCAGTACTTGCTGGGTCGTTTGCGCCAGGTCTTCGCGGTAGGCAAATGGCTCGGTTTCATTCATGTAGGTGCTTTGTGCCAGCTCCAGCTGCACGGCATGGATGTGGTTGGCCGGGTCGCCGTAATGCCGGGTAATGTGCCCACCCTTGAAGCGGCCATTGAGTACATGACTGTAGGTTCGGGCTTGGGCACATACGCCCTGCAACCGCTCGGCCAGCAGCGGATCGCAGCTGGCGCCATTGAAGGTACCCAGGTTGAAGTCGGGCAACTTGCCATCGAACAGGTGCGCAATGTGCGAACGGATCGAGTGGGCATCCCACAACAGGGCATAGCCAAACTGCTCGCGCAACCGGTCCAGTTCGCGACGAAGGGTGCCGTGATACGGGCGCCAGATCTGTTCCAGGTAGCGTTTGCGTTCTTCGCCAGACGGCGCCAACCCCTCCTTGAACAGCGGCTCGCCTTCGAACAACGTGGCCGGGTACAGGCCAGTGGTGGCGCCTGCGTACAACGGCTTGTCGTCATCCGGGCGGTTCAGGTCGATGACGAAGCGCGAGTACTCTGCGGCTACCACGCTGGCGCCCAGGTCGCGGGCGAAGTCGTATAACTGCGGGATGTGCCAGTCGGTGTCCGGCAAGCTGCGCGCTTCATCGACCAGGCCGTCGCGCACGGGGTCGCTCAGGCGCAGGCCGGCGTGCGGCATGCTGATCAGCAGCGGCAGGCGGCCTTGGTGAAAACTCAGAACCTTGTCCATCGTGCCTCGCTCAGTTTGAAATTTCGTGGCCCTTGCGCACCACGCGCTTGGGCAGGTCACCGCCAAGCCAGTAGGCCAGGTCGGCGGGACGGGCGATTCGCCAGGCGACGAAATCCGCCACCTTGCCGACTTCCAGCGAACCATGGCTGTCGCCCAGGCCAAGTGCCGTGGCAGCATGCAGCGTAACGCCGGCCAGGGCTTCTTCCGGGGTCATGCGGAACAGCGTACAGCCCATGTTCAGCATCAGGCGCAGCGACAGCCCAGGCGAGGTGCCGGGGTTGAGGTCACTGGCCAAAGCGATCTTCACGCCATGACGGCGCAGGGCATCCATCGGTGGCAGCTGGGTTTCGCGCAGGAAGTAGAAGGCGCCTGGCAGCAGCACGGCCACCGTACCGGCCTGCGCCATGGCCACGGCGTCTTCCTCGGTCATGAACTCCAGGTGATCGGCAGACAGCGCCTGGTAACGCGCCGCCAGGCTGGAGCCATGCCGCGATGACAGTTGCTCGGCGTGCAGTTTGACCGGCAGGCCCAGCTCACGCGCCCTGATGAACACCCGCTCGACCTGGGCCGGGGAGAACGCCAGGTGCTCGCAGAACGCATCCACCGCGTCCACCAGCCCTTCCTCGGCCAAGGCCGGGAGCATCTCGTCGCAAATATGCGCAATGTAGTCGTCCGCTCGGCCCGCGTACTCTGGCGGCAGGGCATGGGCGGCCAGGCAGGTGGCGCGCACCGCCAGCGGCAGCTCTTCGGCCAGGCGCCGGGCCACGCGCAGCATCTTGCGTTCGTTGGCCAGGTCCAGGCCGTAGCCGGACTTGATCTCCAGCGTGGTCACACCGTCGCGCATCAAAGCCTGCACACGCTGGCGGGCGCTGGTGAACAGTTCATCCTCGCTGGCCGCGCGGGTGGCGCGCACAGTGCTGGCGATCCCCCCGCCCTGGGCGGCGATCTCGGCATAGCTCACGCCTTGCAGGCGCTGTTCGAACTCACCGCTGCGGTTACCGCCGAACACCGCGTGGGTGTGGCAGTCGATCAGCCCTGGGGTGACCCAGGCGCCGTTGAGATCGACCGTGTGGGCAATTTCCAGCGCCGGCACATCGGCACGTCGGCCAATCCATTCGATCAAGCCAGCGTTGCTGACGATGGCGGCGTCCTCGATCACCGAGTAGCTGCCTTGGGCCATGGTTGCCGCGTGGCAGTGCTGCCAAAGGGTTCTCATCCAAACACTCCTGAAGTTACAGGCTTGGCAGCACGCCGGCTGGCAGCAGCGCGGTCAGCTTGCCTTCTGCCAGCAAGGCACTGGCCGCCTCGATATCCGGTGAAAAGAAACGGTCGTGGTCGTAATGCGGCACTTCGCGCCGCAGCACCTGGCGCGCCTGCTCCAGCTTCACCGAGGTTTTCAGCCCTTCGCGCAGGTCCAGGCCCTGGCAGGCGCCGAGCCATTCGATGGCCAATACCCCACGGGTGTTCTCGGCCATTTCCCACAAGCGCTTGCCCGCCGCCGGCGCCATCGACACGTGATCTTCCTGGTTGGCCGAGGTTGGCAGGCTATCGACACTGTGCGGGTGCGACAGTGCCTTGTTCTCGCTGGCCAGGGCCGCCGCCGTGACCTGGGCGATCATGAAGCCAGAGTTGACCCCGCCGTTTTCAACCAGGAACGGCGGCAACTGCGACATGTGCTTATCCATCATCAGCGAAATGCGCCGCTCGCTCAGCGCGCCAATCTCGGCGATGGCCAGGGCCAGGTTGTCGGCGGCCATGGCCACCGGTTCTGCATGGAAGTTACCGCCCGACACCACGTCGCCTTCGGCGGCGAACACCAGCGGGTTGTCCGACACCGCGTTGGCCTCGATGCCCAGCACTTCGGCTGCATGGCGCAGCTGGGTCAGGCAGGCGCCCATGACCTGCGGCTGGCAACGCAGCGAATACGGGTCCTGGACCTTGCCGCAGTGCTTGTGCGACTGCGACACCTCGCTGGACTCGCCCAGCAGGTCGCGGAAGCATGCGGCGGTATCGATCTGGCCGCGCTGACCGCGCGCGTCATGGATGCGTGCGTCGAATGGCGAACGCGAGCCCAGCACCGCCTCGACGGTCAGGCCGCCGCAGGCGATGGCCGCAGCGTACAGGTCTTCAGCCTGGAACAAGCCGCGCAGGGCATAGGCGGTAGACGCCTGGGTGCCGTTGAGCAGCGCCAGGCCTTCTTTGGCAGCCAGGGTCAGCGGCTCCAGGCCGGCAACCGCCAGGGCCTCGCTGGCCGGTAGCCATTCACCTTGGTAGCGCGCCTTGCCTTCGCCCAGCAGTACCAGCGACATGTGCGCCAGTGGTGCCAGGTCACCGGAGGCACCCACCGAGCCCTTGAGCGGAATATGCGGGTAGACCTCGGCATTGACCAGGGCGATCAGCGCATCGATGACCTTGCGGCGAATACCGGAAAAACCACGGCTGAGGCTATTGACCTTCAGCACCATGATCAGCCGCACCATCGCGTCGTCCAGCGGTGCGCCGATGCCGGCGGCATGCGACAGCACCAGCGAGCGCTGGAGGTTTTCCAGGTCGTGGCTGGCGATGCGAGTCGATGCCAGCAAGCCGAAACCGGTGTTGATGCCGTAAGCGGTGCGGTCTTCGGCGATGATCCGCTCGACCACGGCCACGCTGGCATCGATGCCGGCCCCCGCACTGGCATCCAGGCTCAAGCGCAGCGGCGCGTGGTGGATGCGGCGCAGCTGGGCCAGGGTCAGCTGGCCAGGGACAAGGTTCAGGGCTTCCATGTACATGCTCCTTTTAATTGTTCAGTGCAAGGCCGGCAGCACAGGCTGCGGCCCTTGCGAAGCTTTCAGCAGCGCGGCGGCGCGGGCGATGTCCGGGGCCAGCCAGCGGTCTTCAAGGTACGCCGGCACCTGCTCGCGCAGCAGGCGCCAGGCGGCATCGGTGCCAACACCGAAACGCTGTTCCTTGAGGAATTCGAAGGCTTGAGCGGCCAGCAGGTATTCGATGGCAAGGATCTGGGTGCAGTTTTCCAGCACCTGGTGCAGCTTGAGCGCGGCATTGGTGCCCAGGCTCAGGTGGTCTTCCTGCAGGCCAGAGGTGACGTAGTTGTCGAGCACCGCCGGTTGCGCCAGCTGGCGGTTCTGCGCGCACAGTGAGGCGGCGACGTACTGGGCGATCATCATCCCCGAGTTGACCCCGGGGTTGCTGACCAGAAACGCCGGCAGGCCACTGACATGCGGGTTGACCAGGCGGTCCAGGCGGCGCTCGGCTATCGAGCCGATCTCGGCCATGGCAATCGCCAGCAGGTCGGCGGCCATGGCCACCGACTGGCCGTGCGGGTTGGCCTGGGAGACCACGCGAAAATCCTCTGGGGTACCCAACAAAAGCGGGTTGTCATTGGCGCCGTTGAGCTCGGCCTCGATCTGCTTCACCGCGTGGGCAAACTGGTCACGCGCGGCGCCGTGCACCTGCGGGATCGAACGGATGCTGAGGGCGTCCTGGGTGCGGATGCCTTTGCTGGTGGCGATGACTTCGCTGTCCGCCAGCAAGGCGCGCACGTTTTTACCCACCACTTGCATGCCCGGATGCGGCTTGAGCGCGATGATCTCGGGGTCAAAGGCAGCGATCTGACCCCGCAGCGCCTCGAAGCTCATGGCGCCGATCACGTCGGCCCACTGCAGCAGGCGGCTGGCGTCGTCCAGCGCCAGGCTGGCCAGGCCGGTCATGCACGGCGTGCCATTGACCAGGCACAGGCCGTCCTTTGCCCCCAGCTGTACCGGGGCCAACCCTTCGGCAGCCAGGGCCTCGGCGGCGTCGACAATCTGCCCGCGGTAGCTGACCTTGCCGATGCCCAGCAGGCACACGCCTACATGCGCCATGTGGGTCAGGTAGCCGACCGAGCCCTGCGACGGTACCTGAGGGGTAATGCCATGGTTGAGCAGTGCCAGCAGCGCGTCGACCACGCTGCGCTGGATGCCCGACTTGCCGTGGCTGTAATTGGCAATGGCAGCGCAGATGATCGCCCGGGTTTGTTCATCCGGCAACGCCGGGCCGACGCCGCAGGCGTGGCTGAGCAGGGTGTTGCGCGACAGCTGGCTGAGCTGCTCGCCCTGCAGCGACACATTGCACAGCGCACCCAGGCCGGTGTTCACACCGTAGGCGCGCTCACCACTTTCAACGATATGGCGGACGATCGCCTGGGCATTGTCGATGCGCGCCCAGATAGGCGGCGCCAACTCAAGGCGCGCGCCATGGCGGGCCACGGCGGCGATGCCCTGCCAGCGCAGTTCGCCACCATCAAAGACCACGGTTTCAACGTGCGACATGCTGTTCCTCATACCGCGACCGCGCGGCGCTGGACGAAGCGGTCGACGTATTCGTCGGCCGGGTTATGGAGGATCTGGTGCGGCGTGCCCACCTGGATCAGCCGGCCGTCCTTGAGGATGGCGATGCGGTTGCCAATGCGCACGGCTTCGTCCAGGTCATGGGTGATGAAGACGATGGTCTTGTGCAGGGTTTTCTGCAGTTCCAGCAACTGGTCCTGCATCTCTGCGCGGATCAACGGGTCGAGGGCGCTGAAGGCCTCGTCCATGAGAATGATGTCGGTGTCCGCCGCCAATGCCCGGGCCAGGCCGACGCGCTGGCGCATGCCGCCCGACAACTGGTGCGGATACTTCTTCTCGTAGCCCTTGAGGCCCACGGTCTCGATCCATTGCTGGGCACGCTCGGCGCACAACTGCTTGCTCTCGCCGCGCACCTTCAGGCCGTAGGCGACGTTGTCGAGCACATTGCGGTGCGGCAGCAGGCCGAAGCTCTGGAACACCATGCTGATCTTGCGCCGGCGAAATTCGCGCAGGGCCTCCATGTCGTACTGCAGGATGTCTTCGCCATCGACCAGGATCTGCCCGCTGGTGGGGTCGATCAGCCGGTTGAAGTGGCGCACCAGGGTCGACTTGCCCGAGCCGGACAGGCCCATGATCACGAAGATCTCGCCGCTACCGATGGACAGCGACAGGTCATTGACCCCGACCACGCAGCCGGTCTGCGACAGCACCTGCTCCTTGCTCTGGTTGTTGCGGATCAACTGCAACGCCTCGGCGGCGCGGTCGCCGAAGATCTTGAAGACGTTCTTCACCTCGATCTTGCTGATCGGCTGCGTGCTCATTTGCTCACCTCATGGCGTGGCCGGCCATAGGCCTGGGTAATGCGGTCGATCACCACCGCAAGAATGACGATGGCCAGGCCGGCTTCGAGGCCGCGGCCGACGTTGAGGGTCTGGATGCCCACCAGTACGTCTTCACCCAGGCCACGGGCGCCGATCATCGACGCGATCACCACCATCGACAGGGCCATCATGGTGGTCTGGTTGATGCCCGCCATGATGCTCGGCAACGCCAGCGGCAATTGCACGCCGAACAGTTGTTGCCAGCGGTTGGCACCAAAGGCGTTGATCGCCTCCATGACTTCGCCGTCCACCTGGCGAATGCCCAGGTCGGTCAGGCGGATCAGCGGCGGCGCAGCGTAGATCACCGTGGCGAAGATCGCAGGCACCTTGCCCAGGCCGAACAGCATCAGCACCGGGATCAGGTACACGAAGCTGGGCATGGTCTGCATGATGTCCAGCAGCGGCATCAGCACAGCGCGCAGGCGATTGCTGCGCGCCGACAGGATGCCCAGCGGAATGCCCACCAGCACCGAGATCAGCGTGGCGACCAGCATCAGCGCCAGGGTCTGCATCAGCTTGTCCCACAGGCCGACGGCACCGACCAGAAACAGCAGGCCGGTGATCACCAGGGTCGGCAGGATGCGCCGAGTGGCGTGCCAGGCGATGGCCGCCACCACGGCCAGCATCAGCCACCACGGTGTGGCGCGCAGCACGCCTTCGAGGCTGACGATGGCCCACAGCAGGGTGTCGGAGATGTGCCGGAACACGTCGCCATAGTTGGTCACCAGGGCGTCGACCCAGCCGTTGACCCAGTCGGCGATGGAGAATGTCAGGTTGTCAGGAAACATGGGGTTCACTCATCAGCTGAGGACGCTCAGAGCGCCGCGTTGATCTTCTTGGCAGCCTCATCGCTGACCCAGGCCTGCCAGACTTCAGGATGTTCCTTGAGGAACGCCTTGGCCAGCGCAGGCGACTCGATCCGATCCTTGGTCATGCGCGCCAGGTTCTGGTTCAGCAGGTCGATCGGCAGGTTGACCTTTTCCAGCACCGCAACCAGCTCGGGGGCCTGTTCGTGGAAGGTTTTCGATAGCCCGACCTTGATCGACACAGACTTGTCCACACCCTGTTTTTCCTGCAGCTTCACCAGGTCGACCTGGCCCATCAGCGGGGTGGGCGTCCAGTAGTAGAAGAGAATCGGCTCGCCACGCTTGTAGCTCGACAGCACGGCGGCATCCAGGGCCGGGCCGGTGCCGGGGCGGAAGTTGGTGTAGCTGCTCTCCAGGCCGTATTCCTTGAGCATCCTGCTGTTGTCCAGTTCGCAGGTCCAACCGGCCGGGCAGTTGTAGAACCGGCCTTTGCCCGGCTCTTCCTGGTCCTTGAACACGCTGGCGTATTTGCCCAGGTCAGCCACGCTCTTGAGCGCTGGCGCCTTGGCTTCGAGCTTGCGCTTGGCGTCGCCCTCGATCACGTAGCGGGGCACGTACCAACCCTCCTCTGCGCCCACCACCGGGGCGCCGACGCCAACCACCTTGCCGGCCGCCTCGGCCTTCTTCCAGACCTCGCTGCGCCCGACCCACTCTTCGGCGAAGACCTGGATGTCATTGGTGCCCAGGGCGTTTTCCATGGTGATGGAGTTGCCGGGCAGGCTGTCGGTTTCGCAGCCGTAGCCGTTTTTCAGTACGAACTGCATCACGTCGGTCAGCAGCATGCCGCTTTCCCAGTTCAGCCCGGCGAACTTCACCGGCTTGCCAGACTCGCACCAGCCAGCGGCCTGGCTGCTGCCGGCAGCGCCGAGCAGGCCGAGGGCGAACAGCGAGGCAAGCAAGGTCTTGTTGGTTTTCATTGCGTGACGCTCCCAAACTTGAAAGTGGAAATCGGCAGTCCTTGCAAGGAAATGGCCATTTTGGGACCGCTTCGCGCCCCATCGCCGGCAAGCCGGCTCCCACATGAACAGCGTGTAACCCTGTGGGAGCCGGCTTGCCGGCGATGGGCTGCACAGCAGCCGCTCAGGGCCTGTCAGCCAGTAATCATCGGCAGGTTCAACCCCTGCTCTTTGGCGCAATCAATCGCAATCTGGTAGCCCGCATCGGCATGGCGCATCACCCCGGTGGCCGGGTCGTTGGTCAGCACGCGGGCGATACGCTCGGCCGCCTCGTCGGTGCCATCACACACGATGACCATGCCCGAGTGCTGCGAGAAGCCCATGCCCACACCGCCGCCATGGTGCAGCGACACCCAGGTCGCGCCGCTGGCGGTGTTCAACAGGGCGTTGAGCAGCGGCCAGTCGGACACGGCATCCGAGCCGTCCTGCATGGCTTCGGTTTCGCGGTTCGGGCTGGACACCGAGCCCGAGTCGAGGTGGTCACGGCCGATCACGATCGGCGCCGACAGCTCGCCGCTGCGCACCATTTCGTTGAACGCCAGGCCCAGCTTCGCGCGCAGGCCCAGGCCCACCCAGCAGATACGTGCTGGCAGGCCCTGGAAGCTGATGCGCTCGCGGGCCATGTCCAGCCAGCGGTGCAGGTGGGCATCATCGGGGATCAGTTCCTTGACCTTGGCGTCGGTCTTGTAGATGTCCTCGGCCTCGCCGGAAAGCGCCGCCCAGCGGAACGGGCCGATGCCGCGGCAGAACAGCGGGCGGATGTAAGCGGGGACGAAGCCTGGGAAGTCGAAGGCATTGGCAACGCCTTCTTCCTTGGCCATCTGGCGGATGTTGTTGCCGTAGTCGAAGGTCGGCACGCCTTGCTTCTGGAAGTCCAGCATGGCCTGCACGTGCACGGCCATGGACTGCTTGGCGGCCTTGACCACGGCGGCGGGCTCGGTCTGGGCGCGGTCGCGGTATTGCTCCCAGGTCCAGCCAGCTGGCAGGTAGCCGTTGAGTGGGTCGTGGGCGCTGGTCTGGTCGGTGACCATGTCCGGGCGCACGCCGCGCTTGACCAGCTCGGGCAGGATTTCGGCGGCGTTGCCATGCAAGGCGATGGAGATCGCCTTGCCTTCGGCGGTGTACTTGGCGATGCGAGCCAGGGCGTCGTCGAGGTCCTTGGCTTGCTCGTCGACGTAGCGGGTGTCGAGGCGAAAGTCGATCCGGCTCTGCTGGCATTCGATGTTCAGCGAGCAGGCACCGGCCAGGGTTGCGGCCAGTGGCTGGGCGCCGCCCATGCCGCCGAGGCCCGCAGTCAGTACCCACTTGCCTTTCAGGCTGCCGCCGTAGTGCTGGCGACCAGCCTCGACGAAGGTTTCGTAAGTGCCCTGGACGATGCCCTGGCTGCCGATGTAGATCCAGCTGCCGGCGGTCATCTGGCCGTACATGGCCAGGCCCTTGGCGTCGAGTTCGTTGAAGTGTTCCCAGTTGGCCCAGTGCGGCACCAGGTTGGAGTTGGCGATCAGCACGCGCGGGGCGTTGGTGTGGGTCTTGAACACGCCGACCGGCTTGCCCGACTGCACCAGCAGGGTTTCATCGTCGTTCAGGTTGGTCAGGCTTTCGACGATCTTGTCGTAGCAGGCCCAATTGCGCGCGGCGCGGCCAATGCCGCCGTACACCACCAGCTCTTTCGGGTTTTCGGCGACCTGCGGGTCGAGGTTGTTCATCAGCATGCGCAGCGGCGCTTCGGTCAGCCAGCTTTTGGCCGTCAGCTTGTTGCCACGCGGGGCGCGGATCTCGACGTCACGGAATTTGTTGAGTTTGTTGTCAGTCACGAAAAGTGCTCCTCGGGTGCGTACAGCGCGAATGGGGACGGCCTATCCACTTTCGCGCACTTGGCTTTACTTGTACATACAAGCATATGCAATTGAATTGCCAAGTTGGGTTTGCAGGTGTTTTTCGGGCGCACGAAGGGGGGGTGGAGCCCCCGTAGATCAACGTTTGGAGAAAGTTAGCAAAGCTGGGTGGGGGGTTGAGGAGCGCAGTGAGCAGCTCGACGGCATTGCGCCATCTTGGGGCGATCGGTAACAGCGTGAGCGGTTTGGGAGCGTTACCGGGTAACTTTTCCGGCCCATCGCGGGCAAGCCCGCTCCTACAAGGGCAATGGGGTGCCTGTAGGAGCGGGCTTGCCCGCGATAGGGCTGCAGGCATCACTCAAAAAGCGGGGTAAGCTCGATAACACAGCAGCGCCCCAGCACATCCACTTCGACCAAACGGTCGTTACCGCTCAGTTGCAAGCAGTCATACAGCCCCAGCGCCGGCTGCACCTGGCCATCAAGACTCACCTGCAGTTGCGCCTGGCCACTGAAAATCAATACGCTGCTGGCAGCGCTGAACAACCGACTCCCACCGTTGAACCACTGCAACCGTGCCCGGTAACGCCCCGGCGCATAGATCAGGTTGAAGTCGCGAATCGGCCCGCCCAATAGCGTGCAACTCACCTGGCTCTCACCACTGAACGCATAAGCATCGAACGGCAGCAGTGGGCGGCTGTGTGCGCCATCCACCGTCAGGCGCATGCCATCACCTTGCAGTACGGTGATGATCCGCTGGTAACCGGCAAAGCTGGAGAAGCCGCCAGACGCTTCGATGTCGGCGATCGACAGGCGCCAGCCAAAGCCATCCAGCCCGTCGCCCGCATCGCGGGTGATTTCTTCAGTAAAGCCACCGCCGTTCTTCCACGGCATGCGCGGGTAGTCTTTAGCGCGCAACCACTGCAACTGGCTCATTTGCTGAAACGTCCTTCCAGGCGATGACGGGAACCGGGGTGAATCAGCCGCGCCGCGGTAACGGGCTGGCGACCGGACCAGGTACGGCGGCGGATCAGCAGGCAAGGTTCGCCCGCTTCGATCTGCAGCAACTGGCACTCGTGCGCCTCGGCGAGGATGGCTTCGACCACGTGTTCGCCTTCGGTCAGCGGTGCCACCTGGGACAGGTAGGCGTAAGGCGTCTGCCGGGTGAAATCCTGCTTGAGGTAGTCGGGGGCGATCTGCGCGTTGACGTAGCGGTCTTCGATCTGCACCGGCACGCCGTTTTCGTAATGCACGATCAGCGAATGAAACACCCGCTGGCCTTCGCGCATGTCCAGCGCCAGGGCGCGCTCGGAGCCGGCCGCTTCCTCGGCCAGGGTGATGACCTGGCAGCTATGCTGGTGGCCACGTGCGGCGATTTCGTCGGCGATGTTGTTGACCTCGAACAGCGCCGAACGGGTCTTGGGTTCGGCAACGAAGGTGCCGACGCCCTGCATCCGCACCAGCAGCCCTTCGGCGGTGAGTTCGCGCAGCGCGCGGTTGATGGTCATGCGGCTGAAACCCAGCTGGCTGACCAGCTCGCTTTCGGACGGCACCCGGTGGTGCGGCGGCCAGCTGCCATTCTCGATGTGCTGGATGATCATCTGTTTGACCCGGGCGTAGAGCGGCGCCGGGCCCTCGCCCATCTGGGCTACCAGCGCGGAGACAGGAGGTGTCGGCACGGCGTTTGATCCTTGTGCAATTGGGTTGAACGGTAGCTTGCCGGAGTTTACCCGGCAGGCAAACGGCTGTATATGTATATACAAGTTGAACAATAACAGGATAGCGCAATGCCCGCCTACTACGCCGAACGTGCCCTCCTGCCCAGCGGTTGGGCCCACGATGTTCGCTTCGAGGTGGCCGCCGATGGCCACTTGGCTGCGGTTCAAGCCGATGCCAATGCCGAGGGCGCCGAGCGCCTCAGTGGCCCAGTACTGCCGGGTATGCCCAACCTGCACTCCCATGCCTTTCAACGAGCCATGGCGGGCCTGGCCGAGGTGGCGGGCAACCCCAACGACAGCTTCTGGACCTGGCGCGAACTGATGTACCGCCTGGTCGGCAAGGTAACGCCAGAGCAACTGCAGGTCATCGCCCGCCAGCTATACATCGAGATGCTCAAGGCCGGCTACACCTCGGTTGCCGAGTTCCACTACGTGCACCATGACCAGGCAGGCGGGGCTTACGCCGACCCGGCCGAACTTTCCCGGCGCATCAGTGCTGCGGCGGCCAGCAGCGGCATTGGCCTGACCTTGCTGCCGGTGCTTTACAGCCACGCCGGTTTCGGCGGCCAGGCACCCAACCAAGGGCAGCGGCGCTTCATCAACTCCACCGAGCACTACCTGCAACTGCAAGCGCAGCTAGCCCCGGCACTGGCGGCGCAGCCTGCACAGCAGCTGGGCCTGTGCTTTCACTCGTTGCGCGCGGTAACGCCTGAGCAGATCACCGAAGTGCTGGCTGCCGGCCATCAGCAATGCCCCATCCATATTCACATCGCCGAACAACAGAAGGAGGTCGACGACTGCCTGGCCTGGAGTGGCCTGCGTCCGCTGCAATGGCTGTATGAACATGTGCCTGTGGATGCGCGCTGGTGCCTGGTGCATGCCACCCATGCGCAGCCTGCAGAAGTGGCGGCCATGGCCCGCAGTAAAGCCGTGGCAGGCCTGTGCCTGACCACCGAGGCCAACCTGGGTGACGGTATTTTCCCGGCCGTGGACTTCCTGGCCCAGGGTGGGCGCATGGGTATCGGCTCCGACAGCCATGTGTCACTCAGCGTGGTGGAGGAGCTGCGTTGGCTGGAATACGGCCAACGCCTGCGTGACCAGCGGCGCAACCGGCTGCACCGCGAAGACCAGCCGATGGTCGGGCGCACGTTGTATGACGCTGCATTGCGTGGCGGTGCCCAGGCACTGGGGCAGCCCATCGGTGAACTGGCGGTGGGCAAGCGTGCTGACTGGCTGGTACTTGATGGCCAGGACCCGTATATCGCCATGGCCGATGGCGATGCCATTCTCAACCGCTGGCTGTTCGCCGGGGGCGACCGCCAGGTGCGCGACGTGATGGTCAATGGGCAGTGGGTGGTGCGCCAGGGGCGGCATGAACAGGAAGCGCAGAGCGCGCTGGCGTTTGTCGAGGTGTTGCGCCAGCTGCTGGGTTGATTGCATGGGCGGGTGTGCAGCCAGTTGTGGGAGCAACTGTCGCGAAAGGGCCGCAAAGCGGCCCCAGTCGACTCAATGCATCTGCACGATCTGCTTGTCCGCCATCCGCCAAATCAACCGGCTGGTGTCATAACCCTGCTGCCGTGCCTTGGCCTGCAGGTTCTCACGCTCCCATGCCGGCAATGAAGGCGTGCGCGACAGAATCCACAGGTATTTGCGGTCCGGGCTGCCGACGATCGCCGTACGGTAACGCTCATCCACGTACAGGATCCAGTATTCGCCCCTGGTCAGGCCTGGCACCAGGCGGGTGAACCAGTTGTCGAACTCCACCCACAACCTGTCGGTATGCCCCGGCTGCTGAATGTTGGCGTGGCCTTCGGCGCGCAGCCATTCATCACCCATCGTGCGGCAACGGTTGAGCACACCGTACGAGCCGTCAGGCTTGAGGTTGTAATGGGCCTCGGACTGGGCGCATTCGCTCTGATACGGCATCGGCAAGCGGGCCAGCTCGTACCACTTGCCCTGGTACCGCTTGAGGTCGACGTTACCGGCGGTCTTCGGCGCCAGCGGGTCGTTGGCCGAGGTGGCGCAGCCACCCAACAGCATCACCAGGCACAACCCCAGCAGCAGGTGCAGACGCGTCATTTGAGGCCCTGCCCTGAGTACATCAATACCTTGTCAGCTGCGTACTGCACGCTGATGAAGCTCTTCTCGTCCCCCCAGGTGCAGCTGCTCATGCCCAGTGCGCCAGAGCACTCGGTGGGCGTGCCGAGCAGTTGCTCGACCTCGGCCTTGTTCATACCGGCCTTGAGCTTGGAATAGTTTTCCTGATTGATCTTGCTGCACGCAGTCAGGACGACGCACAAGGACAACAGGGCGAGGGAACGCAACGACATGAAGGGACACTCCTGGAAGGTGGGTGCAGGCGAGTGGCTGCAGTGACCTTCGACGGGAAAATCGCTCCCTGGTTCCCTGCCTGCCCGCCTTTCGTTCAACACCGTTGGTCGGCTGGCGCTGCGCAGGCGCTTCAGTCCCCAAAAACAAATGGGGCCGCACAGCGGCCCCATTCATTACTCAGAACCTGGAGCCAGGCTCCAGTAGAAAATCCATCTCTTCGCTGGTGCTCGGCCTCTCCAGCATCAGGTTGCGGTGCGGGAAGCGCCCGAACCTTGCAATCACGCGCTGGTGCTGCTCGGCATAGTCGAGGAAGCCTTCGAACAAGCGTCGGTGGGCCTCTGGCTGCTCATCCAGCAGCACCTGATAGCGTTCGACGCACAGGTTCTGCCAGTCCAGCACTTCGGCATGCTCCAGCACCAGCAGCACGAACACTCGCTGGATCGGCAGCAGCTGGTAATCCCAGCCCTTCTGCAAACCCTGCAGCGCGACCACCTGGGCACGCCGGTCGCCATCGAAGGCGCGCGGCGTGTCGCGGTAGATCATGCGCGGCAGCTGGTCCAGCAGGATCAACAGGCCGAGCCAGCCTTGCGGGCTTTGCTGCCACTCGTCGAGCCCGCCCGCCAGGGCATACTCGACCAGCTCGCCAAACACCGCCTGGGCTTCGGCATCGTGATGCTTGCCGAACCACAGCGTGCTCTTCTCGTCAGCCACGGCCTGGGGACTGGTGCCCCAACCGAACCACCACTCCAGCAACGGCTGCCAAGGTGCGAGCATGTCTTACTCCTTGTGGTAGGCGGTAACGCGCTCAACCTCTTCCTTCGAGCCGAGGATCACCGACACGCGCTGGTGCAGGCTCTCTGGCTTGATGTCGAGGATGCGATCGTAACCGTTGGTGGAGGCGCCGCCAGCCTGCTCGATGATGAACGACATCGGGTTGGCTTCGTACATCAGGCGCAGCTTGCCCGGCTTGCTCGGCTCGCGGGCGTCGCGCGGGTACATGAACAGGCCGCCACGGGTCAGGATGCGGTGTACATCGGCCACCATGGAGGCGATCCAGCGCATGTTGTAGTTCTTTTTCAGTGGCCCGGTCTCACCGGCCAGCAGCTCGCCCACGTAGCGCTGTACCGGGGCTTCCCAGTGGCGCTGGTTGGACATGTTGATGGCGAACTCGGCGGTGGTGGCCGGTACCTGGATGTTTTCGTGGGTCAGAACGAAGCTGCCCAGCTCGCGGTCCAGGGTGAAGCCCTTGACGCCGTTGCCCAGGGTCAGGATCAGCATGGTCTGCGGGCCGTAGATGGCATAACCGGCAGCGACCTGCTCGGTACCTGGCTGCAGGAACGCTTCTTCGTTCAGGCTTTCGTTCTGGCTCAGGTACTGGTTAGGGCAACGCAGTACCGAGAAGATGGTGCCGACCGAGACGTTGACGTCGATGTTCGACGAGCCGTCGAGCGGGTCGAAGACCAGCAGGTAGGCGCCTTTCGGGTACTTGCCCGGGATCTGGTAGGCGTTGTCCATTTCTTCGGACGCCATGCCGGCCAGGTGGCCGCCCCACTCGTTGGCTTCGAGCAGGATGTCGTTGGAAATCACGTCCAGCTTCTTCTGCACTTCGCCCTGCACGTTTTCGGTGCCCATGCTGCCCAGCACGCCGCCGAGGGCGCCCTTGGACACGTGGTGGCTGATTTCCTTGCACGCACGCGCTACCACTTCGATCAGGAAGCGCAGATCGGCAGGGGTATTGTTGCTGCGGGTCTGCTCAATCAGATAGCGACTCAGGGTAACGCGGGACATGTATGGCTCCGAACGGATTGGGGGAGAAAAACCCCCGCAGTTTACAGGGAGAGTTGAATGCTAGCGAGCAAAGAGACTCGCTGGGCAGTCAGACGGCACTTTAGGTCGGTAGTTCAGCGATGGCCTGGCCGGTGGTCAGTTGGGGCTGCTTTGCAGCCCGATCGCCGGCAAGCCGGCTCCCACAGACGCTGCTGAACCACGACCTGGTGGGAGCCGGCTTGCCGGCGATTGGGCCGCGCCGCGGCCCCAACACTCAATCCAGCGCCTTCCAGATATCGGTCGCATACTCGCGAATGGTCCGGTCCGAAGAGAACCAGCCCATCCGTGCCGTGTTCAGCACTGCAACGCGCCACCACTCCTGCGGTGTATGCCACAGCTCCTCGACGCGCCGCTGGGCATCCCAGTAGGCATCGAAATCGGCGCAGACCAGGAAGCGGTCGTACGCCACCAGCCCGTCGATCAGCCCGGCATAGCGCCCAGGGTCATCCGGCGAGAACACACCACTGCGGATCGCCTGCAGTACATCGTTCAAGCGGTTGGAGGCGGCTATCGCGGCACTGGCACCAAAGTCGCCGGCACGCTTGCGCGCCTCGACCTGCTGCGCAGTCAAACCGAAGATGAACATGTTGTCGGCACCCACCTGTTCGCACATCTCCACGTTGGCACCGTCCAGGGTGCCGATGGTCAACGCGCCATTGAGGCCGAACTTCATGTTGCTGGTACCCGAGGCTTCGTAACCGGCAGTGGAGATCTGCTCCGACAGGTCCGCTGCCGGGATGATGCTCTCCGCCAGGCTGACGTTGTAGTTGGGCAGGAACACCACCTTGAGCAGGCCACGCACGGTGGGGTCGTTGTTGACCACGCGGGCGATGTCGTTGGCCAGCTTGATGATCAGCTTGGCCTGGTGGTAGCTGGCCGCCGCCTTGCCGGCGAAGATCTTCACCCGGGGCACCCAGTTGATACCGGGGTCGTTGCGTATGGCCTGGTACAGCGCCACGGTGTGCAACAGGTTGAGCAGCTGGCGCTTGTATTCGTGGATGCGCTTGACCTGCACATCGAACAGCGCCTCTGGGTTGACCGTAACCCCCACGCGGTCCTGGATGATGCTGGCCAGCGCGCGCTTGCTGTGCAGGCGCTGCGCGGCGAACGCCTTGCGAAAGCCGCCCTTGTCGGCGAACGGCACCAGGTTTGCCAGGCGCGCCTCGGGGTCGTCCAGAAGCTCCGGCCCCAGGGCCTCGACCAGCATCGCGGTCAGTTGCGGGTTGGCCTGGTACAGCCAGCGGCGGAAGGTAATGCCGTTGGTCTTGTTGTTGATCCGCTGCGGATAGAGCTTGTGCAGCTCGGCGAACACCGTGCTTTTCATCAGCTTGCTGTGCAGCGCCGACACCCCATTGACGCTGTGCGAGCCGAGGAATGCCAGGTTGCCCATGCGCACCCGGCGGCCGTTGTCCTCCTCGATCAGCGACACTGCCCGTAGCACATCGAAGTCGTGCAGGCCTTTCGCGCGCAGGGCGTCGATATGGTAGGCGTTGATCAAGTAGATGATCTGCATGTGCCGCGGGAGCATGCGCTCCATCAGCGCCACAGGCCAGGTTTCAAGGGCTTCGGGCAGCAGGGTGTGGTTGGTGTAGGCCAACGTACCGACGGTCAGCTCCCAGGCCTTTTCCCACGGAATTTCGTGCTGGTCGACCAGCAGCCGCATCAGTTCGGCCACGGCAATCGACGGGTGCGTGTCATTGAGCTGGATCGCCGCCGCATCCGGCAGGTTGAGCAGGTCCTTGTGCATGTTCAGGTGGCGCCGCAGCAGGTCCTGCAGCGATGCCGAGACAAAGAAGTATTCCTGGCGCAGGCGCAGCTCCTGGCCAGCCTCGGTACTGTCGGCTGGGTACAGCACCCGCGAGATACTTTCGGCGCGCGCGACTTCCGCCACCGCCCCCAGGTGGTCACCGGCGTTGAAACGCTCCAGGTGGAGTTCTTCCAGCGCCCGTGCACGCCACAGGCGCAGGGTATTGACGCTGGACCCGCGCCAGCCGACCACCGGCGTGTCATAGGCAACCGCCCGCACCGTTTCGCCCGGCGACCAGACCTGACGCTGCTGGCCGTGGGCGTCGTGCACCGTTTCGACGCTACCGCCAAAGCTGATCGGGTAGATCACCTCGGCGCGCTCGAACTCCCAGGGGTTGCCGAAATCCAGCCAATTCTCGGTCTGCTCCTGCTGCCAGCCATCGACCATGGCCTGGCGGAACAGCCCGTGCTCGTAACGGATGCCGTAACCATGGGCGGCAATGCCCAGGGTCGACATGCTTTCCATGAAACAGGCTGCCAGACGCCCCAGCCCACCATTGCCTAGAGCGGCGTCCGGCTCAAGCAGGCGAATGCGTTCCAGGTCCACATCCAGCCCTTCCAGCGCATCGCGGGCGATGTCCAGCAAGCCCAGGTTGCTCAGGCTGTCATACAGCAGGCGGCCGATGAGGAATTCAAGGGAGAGGTAATACACCCGCTTCTGGCTGCGTCTATAGGCCTGACGGGTGTGGTCCATCCAGTGGTCGACCATGTGATCGCGGGCAGCCAGCGCAATGGCTTCGAACCAGTCGTGGTCGAAGGCATGCTCAGGGTCCTTGCCGACTGCATAGGTAAGTTTGTCCAGTACAGCGGCACGAAAATCGGCCACCTCGGCATCACGTGCTTTGGGTTCCTGGGACATACGGCATCCTCGGGCAAGTTGACGAAAGCGCAGGGGGAGTGTTGAGACTAGACCCTTCGACAGGGAGTGACAGTCTCGGTTCGCAGTTTTCATGCCCACTTTGCCAATCCGGCAAAAGGTTGTTCACAAATTGAACAACTCCGGTATCATCGCGCGCCCCAAGACCGTGATCCACCACCTATAACGATGAAAACGACCCTGATTGCCGCGGCCGAAGTCGACCGCCTGGAAACCTGGCAGCGCTATGCCAGCCATATGTGCGGAGGCTGCCATTCGACCTGCTGCACGCTGCCCGTGGAAGTGAAGATCAAAGACCTGATCCGCATTGGCGTGGTGGACGAGTTCGAAAAGGACGAGCCGCCAAAAAACGTGGCCAAACGCCTGCAGAAGGAAGGCATCATCGAACGCTTCAACCAGAAGTCGGGGATCTTCACCCTGACCCGGATGAGCAACGATGACTGCATGTATCTGGATCGCAAGAGCCGCCTGTGCACCATTTATGACAAGCGCCCGGATACCTGCCGCAATCACCCGAAGATCGGGCCACGCCCGGGGTATTGTGCTTACAAGCCGAAAGCACCCGGACGTTGACGAGCCCACTGAGACCCAATAGACTTTTAACCGTCTTGATGTACACGGAGCTTCCTTCGGGAAGTGTCTAGACGCCGCCACCTGGTTCCGGCCGTGCCGGTTGATGGGAGAAATCCCTAAGGGCATCCGCGATACGACCCCCGTTAACCGGGGGTTTCGTATTTCTACAGGTAGCAACCGCTTCACAGGCCGTCGAATAGGCTCATTTCTCAGCTTCTTCAACATCAGTAGCCAGCCCTTTATTTTCTCATGTCGCTTAAAGCGTACCGGACGATGAGAAGGATGGCCGGCATCTCGCACGTAGGCACTTTCAACATATACCGTCAGGTTTAGTGCAGCTTCACGACGAAGGCTGAAATAGACCTCGTAGCAGCTCCCTTCTGGATAGCCGAACTGATGCCCCTCCAAGGTCAGCCAGTTGCTGTGCCCCGTGAAAAGGCATTGCCGATCCGCAAGTGACGCCAGGATGCTGGGCAGCTGGATAGACAACTTGTAGCGCCCTGGACAAAATGCCCGACGAATTCCTCTGTGGTCGATCAGCATGTGCTCGACCCCAATCGCCTCAAAATCTAGCTCAGCGCCTTGTTTCGGCCCGTAACTGACGCAGTGGCTTGAGTACTGTATCGCGAGCGTCACTACTTGCGAGCCTTGGGTGGAATGCTCTGGGATAACCACGTGAAGCGAGCCGGGACGCAGGTGAAGCAGGCTCCACGCAACTCCCGCTACATGAATCTCGCCGCGTGCCAAATGATCTTTCCACCTCTTGCCCTTCATCCTCAGCCCCATTAAAACTTTCAGTACGCAGGGTACTGGGGGCTATAGCCATTGCCAAAAACTGCTTAGTTAGCAATTACTTCCGGTGAAACACGGTGCAACAAGGGCAAAAAAAAACGCCCCCGGCCTTTCGACCGGGGGCGTTTTCATTCAGCCAGAACTAACTCAGCTGTTCTTGGCTTTCTTGGCAGCGCGGGTACGCTCGCTTTCGTCCAGGATCTTCTTGCGAAGACGAATGGACTTCGGCGTTACTTCGCACAGCTCGTCTTCCTGGATGTATTCCAGAGCCTGTTCCAGGGTAAAGCGAACAGGCGGAACCAGGGCGATGACTTCGTCTTTACCCGAAGCACGCATGTTGTCGAGCTTCTTGCCCTTGGTAGGGTTGACGCCCAGGTCGTTGTCGCGGCTGTTCTGGCCGATGATCTGACCGTTGTAGATCTCTTGACCGTGCTCGACGAACAGCTTGCCACGCGCCTGCAGGGTTTCCAGCGAGTAGGTCAGCGCCTTGCCGGTTTCGACCGAAACCAGTACGCCGTTCTGACGGCCGGACATGTGGCCGGACTTCACTGCATCGTAGCGATCGAAGATCGAAGTCAGGATGCCTGCACCGTTGGTCAGGGTGAGGAACTGGTTACGGAAACCGATCAGACCACGAGCCGGAATGTTGTACTCCAGGCGTACACGGCCCTTGCCATCCGGGACCATGTTGGTCAGGTCGCCTTTACGCAGACCCATCTCTTCCATGACCTTGCCCTGCGAATCTTCAGGGATGTCGATGGTGACGTTTTCGAACGGTTCCTGCTTCACGCCGTCCACTTCACGGATGATCACTTCCGGACGACCCAGGGCCAATTCGAAGCCTTCGCGACGCATGGTTTCGATCAGTACCGAGAGGTGCAGCTCACCACGGCCCGAGACCTTGAACTTGTCTGGGGAGTCGGTTTCTTCAACGCGCAGGGCTACGTTGTACAGCAGCTCTTTGTCCAGACGGTCCTTGATGTTACGGCTGGTGACGAACTTGCCTTCCTTGCCGCAGAACGGCGAGTCGTTGACCTGGAAGGTCATCGAAACGGTAGGCTCGTCAACGGTCAGCGGCTTCATTGCCTCAACGGCAGTCGGGTCGCACAGGGTGTCGGAGATGAACAGCTCGTCGAAACCGCTGATGCAGACGATGTCGCCCGCCTGGGCTTCTTCGACATCCACGCGGTGCAGGCCGTGGTGGCCCATCAGCTTGAGGATACGGCCGTTACGCTTCTTGCCGTCAGCGTCGATGGCGACAACCGGGGTGTTCGGCTTGATGCGACCACGGGCAATACGGCCAACACCGATAACACCCAGGAAGCTGTTGTAGTCCAGTGCGGAGATCTGCATCTGGAACGGGCCGTCACGGTCAACAGCTGGCGCTGGAACGTGGTCGATGACAGCCTGGTACAGGGCAGTCATGTCTTCGCCCATTGCGGTGTGGTCCAGACCGGCAATGCCGTTCAGGGCCGAGGCGTAGACGACTTTGAAGTCCAGCTGTTCGTCGGTGGCACCGAGGTTGTCGAACAGGTCGAAGATCTGGTCCAGAACCCAGTCAGGACGCGCGCCCGGACGGTCGACCTTGTTGATCACGACGATCGGCTTCAGGCCAGCTTCGAAAGCCTTCTTGGTCACGAAGCGGGTTTGCGGCATCGGGCCGTCCTGGGCGTCGACCAGCAGCAGCACGGAGTCGACCATCGACATTACACGCTCAACCTCGCCACCGAAGTCGGCGTGGCCGGGGGTGTCGACGATGTTGATGTGGTAGCCGTTCCAGTTGATGGCGGTGTTTTTCGCCAGAATGGTAATGCCGCGCTCTTTTTCCTGGTCGTTGGAGTCCATCACGCGCTCGTCGTTGAGCTCGTTACGCTCCAGAGTGCCGGACTGGCGCAGGAGTTTGTCGACCAGGGTGGTTTTACCATGGTCAACGTGGGCGATGATGGCGATGTTACGCAGATTTTCGATCACAACTGTATCTCGATCAGAGGATTCGGTTGCCGCCAGTCTAGGCGGCCAATATGAAGGTAAAAGGCTCAGCGGGCCCGGCGGTCGGGAGGGCGATGGCGGATGCTGCCGCCATACAGCCCTGGCGTCTTATGTCGGACGATAAACACGCACATTGGCATGTCCCTCACTGAGCAGGTGGTGTGCGTGCAAACGGCTCATCACACCCTTGTCGCAATACAGCAAGTACTGGCGGGTTTCATCCAGCTGCTTGAACTTGCTGTTGATCGCGTAAAACGGCATCACCTGGACTTCAACGCCATCGATTACCAAAGGTTGGTCTTCCTGGGCATCGGGGTGACGGATGTCGATGACGATCTGGCCTGGCAGCGCTTCGCGTACTTCCTCGACCTCGATGTCCTTGCCCAGCTCGTCGATCACGTGGTCGATCGAGATGAACTTGGCACGTTCGAGAGCACGCTCCAGCACGGCCATGTCGAATTGCTTTTCTTCATGCTCCATGCGGTGACGCTTGGCGTGAGTGGTCGGGTTTACCGAGATCACACCGCAGTATTCAGGCATGTGCTTGGCGAAATCGGCGGTGCCGATTTCGGTGGCCTGGTCAATGATGTCCTGCTTGTGGCTTGCCAGCAACGGGCGCAGCACCAGCTTGTCGGTGGCCGAATCGATGATCGACAGGTTCGGCAGCGTCTGGCTCGACACCTGGGAAATCGCTTCGCCGGTCACCAGCGCGTCGATTTGCAGACGGTCGGCCATGTGCGCCGCACCGCGCAGCATCATGCGCTTGAGGGTCACGCCCATGTAGCTGTTGTCGACCTTGTTGAGGATCTCGCCGACCACTTCTTCGAACGGCACGCTGATGAACAGCACGCGCTGGCTGCTGCCGTACTTTTTCCACAGGTAGTGGGCCACTTCCATCACGCCCAGCTCGTGGGCACGGCCGCCGAGGTTGAAGAAGCAGAAGTGGGTCATCAGGCCGCGGCGCATCATCTGGTAGGCGGCCACGGTGGAGTCGAAGCCACCGGACATCAACACCAGGGTCTGCTCCAGGGCGCCCAGCGGATAGCCGCCAATGCCCTGGTGCTGGTTATGGATCACGTACAGGCGCTGGTTGCGGATTTCGATGCGCACCAGCACTTGCGGGTTCTTCAGCTCGATGCCGGCGGCGCCGCACTGCTGACGCAGCTGGCTGCCGACGTAGCGGTCGACATCCATCGAGGTGAAGTCGTGATGGCCGCCGCGTTTGCAGCGTACGGCGAAGTGCTTGCCGGCCAGCAGGTGGCCGAAATGGTGCTTGCACTTGGCGACGATGTCGTCGAAGTCGCCCAGCGGGTATTCCTCGACCTGCAGGAAATGGGTAATACCCGGCGTGCAGGCGAGGCGCTCGATCATCTCGCGCTGGACCTTCTCGTCCTCGACGCGGGTAACCACTTCGAGATTGTCCCAGACACCATCGACCGCGAGCTCAGGATCGAGGTCCTTGAGCACGTTGCGGATGTTCTTGCTGAGCTGGCGGATGAAGCGCTTGCGCACCGGCCGGCTCTTGATGGTGATTTCTGGGAAGACTTTGACGATAAGTTTCATTGGTTAACAGCGCGCGCAGGGCCTGCCGAAAATGAGGGGCGCGAATTATATCGGAAATTGCTCAGGATTTGACCAACTTTTGTACAGAAGGTTGGATTTTATGTTTGCCCGCACCGGCCTCATCGCCGGCAAGCCGGCTCCCACAGGGCATGGCGCAGGTCTTGAGGCATGTGGTGACCTTCTGGCACCCGGCTTGCCGGCGATGAGGCCCTTTAAGGAAGCACAAAAACCAGCTAACGCACCGCATTGGTGCGCACACGCCAAAATCCGCATCTTAAGAGTGCATTTTTTGCCAGCACTACACCGCTCGATGCCCGCAAACGCCCCTTTTTATCCCGCGCTCGCCATTTTCGGGCACTGGCATGCAATTTGCTCCCTTGTGAGGCAGGTAAGCTTGGCCGACTATCCGCGCCCGGCAACACCCTTTTTGCAGGGCAGCGGCCAACTGCGCCCTAGACCATCCGGAGGACAATATGTCGAAGTCGGTTCAACTCATCAAAGATCATGACGTCAAGTGGATTGATCTGCGTTTCACGGACACCAAAGGCATTCAGCATCACGTGACCATGCCAGCGCGTGATGGCCTGGACGAAGACTTCTTCGAAGTCGGCAAGATGTTCGACGGCTCCTCCATCGCTGGCTGGAAAGGCATCGAAGCCTCCGACATGATCCTGATGCCGGTCGACGACACCGCCGTACTGGACCCGTTCACCGAAGAGCCGACCCTGATCATCACCTGCGACATCGTCGACCCGTCGAGCATGCAGGGCTACGACCGTGACCCACGCGGCATCGCCAAGCGCGCCGAAGAGTACCTGAAGAGCACCGGCATCGGTGACACCGTATTCGCCGGCCCAGAGCCAGAGTTCTTCATCTTCGACGAAGTGAAGTTCCAGTCGGACATCTCCGGCTCGATGTTCAAGATCTTCTCCGAGCAAGGCTCGTGGATGACTGGCGCTGACGTGGAAGGCGGCAACAAAGGCCACCGTCCGGGCGTTAAAGGTGGCTACTTCCCGGTTCCGCCGTTCGACCACGACCACGAAATCCGTACTGCCATGTGCAACGCACTGGAAGAAATGGGCCAGACCGTTGAAGTTCACCACCACGAAGTGGCGACTGCCGGCCAGAACGAAATCGGCGTCAAGTTCAACACCCTGGTGAAGAAAGCTGACGAAGTGCAGGCCCTGAAATACGTCGTGCACAACGTTGCCGACGCTTACGGCCGTACCGCCACCTTCATGCCGAAGCCACTGTACGGCGATAACGGCTCGGGCATGCACGTGCACATGTCGATCTGGAAAGACGGCAAGAACACCTTCTCGGGTGAAGGCTATGCCGGCCTGTCCGACACCGCTCTGTACTTCATCGGCGGCATCATCAAGCACGGTAAGGCCCTGAACGGCTTCACCAACCCGTCGACCAACTCCTACAAGCGTCTGGTCCCAGGCTTCGAAGCCCCGGTAATGCTGGCCTACTCGGCACGCAACCGTTCCGCCTCGATCCGTATTCCTTACGTCGGCAGCCCGAAAGCCCGCCGTATCGAAGCGCGTTTCCCGGACCCATCGGCCAACCCGTACCTGGCTTTCGCGGCCCTGCTGATGGCTGGCCTCGACGGTATCCAGAACAAGATCCACCCAGGCGATGCTGCCGACAAGAACCTGTACGATCTGCCGCCGGAAGAGGCCAAAGACATCCCGCAAGTGTGCGGCAGCCTGAAAGAAGCTCTGGAAGAGCTGGATAAAGGCCGTGCGTTCCTGACCAAGGGCGGCGTGTTCTCCGATGACTTCATCGATGCCTTCATCGAGCTGAAGTCGGAAGAAGAGATCAAGGTCCGCACCTTCGTGCACCCGCTGGAATACGAGCTGTACTACAGCTGCTGATCCAATCGGCGCCTGGCGTCGATGAAATCACCGGAAACGGCCTTCTTCTGAAGGCCGTTTTTGTTTTTGCGATCGTCCGAATCGGACGTGTCCTACAAGCAGAATGCGTCACCCAACCCACAATCAGGTCTCCATGCATAAGGAGATCACCATGCAACGCACCACCATCGCACTCGTCATCACATTCGGCCTTCTTGGCTGCCAGGCATCATCACCTTCCGAACCAGACTTTCAGCCCCTGCTGACCAGTATCGAGCAGCGCCTGGACCTGGCCACCTCGGTCGCGGTGCACAAATGGGACAACCACCTGCCCGTGGAAGCCCCCGAACGGGAGCGACAGGTGCTGTCGGGTGTCCAGGAGATGGCACCCGACTACGACCTGAGCCCCGAGCGCGCCGCTGCGTTCTTCGCTGACCAGATCGAGGCCAACAAGCTCATCCAGTACACCCTGCGCGACCGCTGGACAGTGCTTGGGCAACGACCGCCCGCTGCACCGCTCGACCTCGCCAGCCAGATTCGCCCCCGCCTGGACAAACTTCAGGCGACGCTACTGTTCAAACTGGCCCGCTTTGACAGGCACAAATATCCCGACTGCAGGCAAGCACTCGCTCACGCCTTGGCGGGACGCACCAACGACCCTGTACGCCACCAGGCGCTTGTGCGCGCCACCACGCAATTGTGTGTCGAACACTAGCAACGCAGATGCTCTATATTGGTGCATAACGCCCTCAATCCCGCCGCTAACCATCCCAAAACAGGTCACGTGAAACGGTAAATCAGCAGATTCTGATCCGAATAAGCGCAATAACAGGTCTTTATCAAGGAATCCCGCTTCTTTTCGGAGCCTTGGTTTGTTTCTTGCATTTTCCAGGCATCAGCGGATCCATAGCGCGCTCGTCCTTGGCCCGACCAAGGACCAGCCAGCGCCAAAAGAGGTCAACGACACCTTATGACCATCAGCGATGCACAGCACCGTCTGCTTCTGGACAACCTGACCACCGCCACGCTCCTGCTCAACGCCGAGCTGCGCCTGGAGTACATGAACCCGGCTGCGGAAATGCTGCTGGCGGTGAGCGGGCAGCGTAGCCATGGGCAATTCATCAGTGAGCTGTTCACTGAATCGACCGAAGCGCTCAATTCGCTGCGCCAGGCCGTCGAACACGCACACCCGTTCACCAAGCGCGAAGCGCAGCTCACGTCGTTGACTGGGCAGACCATCACCGTCGACTACGCCGTGACGCCGATCCTGCACCAAGGCAATACCTTGCTGCTGCTCGAGGTGCACCCGCGCGACCGCCTGCTGCGCATCACCAAGGAAGAGGCCCAGCTGAGCAAGCAGGAAACCACCAAGATGCTGGTGCGCGGCCTGGCCCACGAGATCAAGAACCCGCTCGGCGGCATCCGTGGCGCTGCACAATTGCTGGCCCGCGAACTGCCCGAAGACGGGCTGCGCGACTACACCAATGTGATCATCGAAGAGGCCGACCGCCTGCGTAACCTGGTCGACCGTATGCTCGGCTCGAACAAGCTGCCGTCGCTGGCCATGACCAACATTCACGAAGTGCTGGAGCGGGTCTGCAGCCTGGTCGACGCCGAAAGCCAAGGCTGCATCACGTTGGTGCGCGATTACGACCCGAGCCTGCCGGACGTGCTGATCGACCGCGAGCAGATGATCCAGGCAGTGCTGAATATCGTGCGCAACGCCATGCAGGCGATCAGCTCGCAGAACGAGCTGCGTCTGGGCCGTATCACACTGCGCAGCCGGGCGATGCGCCAGTTCACCATCGGCCACGTGCGCCACCGCCTGGTGGCCCGGGTCGAGATCATCGACAACGGCCCAGGCATTCCCAGTGAACTGCAGGACACCCTCTTCTATCCCATGGTCAGTGGCCGCCCGGACGGTACCGGGCTGGGCCTGGCCATTACCCAGAACATCATCAGCCAGCACCAGGGCCTGATCGAGTGTGAAAGCCACGCCGGGCACACTGCCTTCTCGATCTTCCTGCCCCTGGAACAAGGAGCCACCGCCTAATGAGCCGAAGTGAAACCGTTTGGATCGTCGATGATGATCGCTCCATCCGCTGGGTCCTGGAAAAAGCCCTGCAACAGGAAGGCATGACCACCCAGAGCTTCGACAGCGCCGATGGCGTGATGGGCCGCCTGGCTCGGCAGCAGCCGGACGTGATCATTTCCGACATCCGTATGCCCGGTGCCAGTGGCCTCGACCTGCTGGCGCAGATTCGCGAGCAGCACCCGCGCCTGCCGGTCATCATCATGACAGCCCATTCCGACCTGGACAGCGCGGTGGCGTCGTACCAGGGCGGTGCGTTCGAGTACCTGCCGAAACCGTTCGACGTCGATGAAGCGGTGTCGCTGGTCAAGCGCGCCAACCAGCATTCCCAGGAACAACAAGGCCTCGACGTGCCCCAGGCGCTGGCCCGCACGCCGGAAATCATCGGTGAAGCACCGGCGATGCAGGAGGTGTTCCGCGCCATCGGTCGCTTGAGCCACTCCAACATTACCGTGCTGATCAATGGCGAATCGGGTACCGGCAAGGAACTGGTCGCCCACGCCCTGCACCGCCACAGCCCGCGTGCGGCATCGCCGTTCATTGCCTTGAACATGGCGGCCATCCCGAAAGACCTGATGGAGTCGGAGCTGTTCGGCCACGAGAAAGGGGCTTTCACTGGCGCAGCCAACCTGCGCCGCGGCCGCTTCGAGCAGGCCGATGGCGGCACGCTGTTCCTCGACGAAATCGGCGACATGCCGGCCGACACCCAGACTCGCCTGCTGCGGGTACTGGCCGATGGCGAGTTCTATCGCGTGGGCGGCCATGTGCCGGTGAAGGTCGATGTGCGAATCATCGCCGCCACGCACCAGAACCTCGAACTGCTGGTACAAGCCGGCAAGTTCCGTGAGGACTTGTTCCACCGCCTCAACGTGATTCGCATCCATATTCCGCGCCTGGCCGACCGTCGCGAGGACATCCCTGCCCTCGCCCGCCACTTCCTCGGCCGCGCCGCGCAGGAGCTGGCCGTCGAGCCGAAACTGCTCAAGCCGGAAACCGAAGAATTCATCCGCAACTTGCCTTGGCCCGGCAACGTTCGCCAGCTGGAGAACACCTGCCGCTGGATTACCGTGATGGCCTCCAGCCGCGAAGTGCTGATCGGCGACCTGCCACCGGAACTGCTCAACCTGCCGCAGGACGCTGCACCAGTGACCAACTGGGAGCAAGCCCTGCGCCAGTGGGCCGACCAGGCCTTGGCCCGCGGGCAGTCGAACCTGCTCGACAGCGCGGTACCCAGCTTTGAACGGATCATGATCGAGACGGCGCTCAAGCACACGGCCGGGCGTCGCCGTGATGCGGCTGTGCTGCTTGGCTGGGGGCGCAATACCCTGACGCGCAAGATCAAGGAACTGGGGATGAACGTGGATGGTGGAGATGACGATGAGGGCGATGACCACTGACGCCTCGTCATTCAGATAGACCTCTGGGGCCGCTATGCGGCCCCAGCCGTTTCAGGCGCATGCACCGAAGCTGTGCCCTCTGCACCGCCCCAAGGCACAAATCCCCTCTAAAACCGGCCAAATCCCCCTCAAAGGCCAGTATTCACAGGCCTGGAAAAAATGGCACGCCCCCTGCAATAGCTAGTACATACCCAGTTTCGGGGGCCCTGGTACAGGCAGGCCGGGTGAACCCCTCTTTTATATGCAGTTGCTCCAGCTTTCGGGGACCTCGGTACAGGCAGGCCGGGACATCCCCTCTTTTACACGCAGTCGCTCCCGCTTTTGGGGGACCCTGGTACAGGCAGGCCGGGAAATCCCCTCTTTTATTCGTGCAGCCTCACCTGCACCCGCCAACGCCCAGCGTCCTCTGCACCGGCCCATTCGCCCTGCAGAGGGCGCGCAGCCACCACGGTCAGCAGCAACCCTTCCTTGCTCTTCTGCACGCGCCAGCTCACCGGCTTGCCCTGCAGGCTCAACTGCCCGCGTTGGGCTTTGCCCTCGGCCTGGAACAGTACGGCGACGGTCCCCTCGACATTCTCGCCATGCAGCTTCGGCTCGTCGTCGAACCACAGGTCCAACCCATCCTGCACCACCTCCACCTGCTCGAGCATGCGCTCTTCGGGGGCGGTGAGGCGGCCGATCATCAGGCCGACCATCACGCCGACGATCGCCAGCGAAAGCATCACACGCGGCAAGCCCTTCGAACGCGACTCGGGTTCGGGGGTAGAATGTTCGCCATCTTCATGCTTGGAGCCGTGCATGTTTCACGTCATCCTTTTTCAACCTGAAATTCCGCCGAATACCGGCAATATCATTCGCCTCTGCGCCAACAGCGGTTGCGACCTGCACCTGATCGAACCGATCAGCTTCGAGCTGGACGACAAACGGCTGCGCCGCGCGGGGCTGGACTACCACGAGTATGCCACGCTCAAGCGCCACGAAAGCCTGGCCGGATGCCTGGAGAGTCTGGGCAACCCGCGGCTGTTCGCCTTTACCACCAAGGGCTCGCACCCATTTCATGAAGTCGCCTACCAGCCCGGCGATGCCTTCCTGTTCGGGCCGGAGAGCCGCGGCCTGCCCGCCGAGGTGCTGGACAGCCTGCCGGCTGAACAGCGCCTGCGCCTGCCGATGCGGCCCGGGTGCCGGAGCCTGAACCTGTCCAACACTGTCGCGGTTACGGTGTATGAAGCCTGGCGCCAGCAGGGCTTTGCCGGGAGCTGATGCACTGCCTGCTCCGGCCTCATCGCCGGCAAGCCGGCTCCCACAAGGGTTTGGCGTACACAGTTCAATGT
>NZ_JBFPFX010000034.1:0-64127 GCF_047978245.1 Pseudomonas sp. LFS044 | reverse complement strand
GTCTTCAGCCATGCGCCAAGGCGAACAACCATGGCCTGACTGGAACGGCGCGTTGCAACAAATGTAGGAGCGGGCTTGCCCGCGATGCGCCGCGCGGGCGGCGCTCGATTTCATGGACGCTGAAGATATCAAGGCATGCGCTTCGCCCGCGCGGCGCTCTATCACCCCCTGACCCCGAGCATCCCCCGCTCGACGATAAAATCAATCACCGCCTGCAAACCCTCACCTTTCTTCAGGTTGCTGAACGTCCACGGACGCTGCGGGCGCATGCGCTGGGTGTCGCGCTCCATCACCTCCAGCGAGGCGCCGACGTAAGGCGCCAGGTCGGTCTTGTTGATCACCAGGAAGTCCGACTTGGTGATACCGGGGCCACCCTTGCGCGGGATCTTCTCGCCTTCGGCAACGTCAATGACATAGATGGTCAGGTCGGCCAGCTCCGGGCTGAAAGTGGCGCTGAGGTTGTCGCCGCCGCTTTCCACGAAGATCACTTCGAGGTTGCCGAACTTGCGCGCCAGCCCTTCCACGGCGGCCAGGTTCATCGAGGCATCTTCGCGGATGGCGGTGTGCGGGCAGCCGCCGGTCTCGACGCCGACGATGCGCTCAGGCTCCAGGGCACCGGCCTCGGTGAGGATGCGCTGGTCTTCCTTGGTGTAGATGTCGTTGGTGACCACAGCGATCTGGTAGTGATCGCGCATGGCCTTGCACAGGCATTCGAGCAGCGCGGTCTTGCCGGAACCGACCGGGCCGCCGACACCGACGCGAAGGGGTTGCTGATAGCTTTGCATGTTGGCAGTCCTCAAGAACGGAACAAACGGGTGTATTGGGTTTCGTGACGCGATGAGGCGATGGCCAGCAGCGGCAGGCCGCCGCCAAGCTGGTCGTCGCCCAGGGCCAGGGCCTGGTCGATGACCTCGGGCAGCGCTGCGCTCAGGTCGCGCAGCAGGGTCTGGGCCGCCTGCTGGCCGAACGGGACCAGCTTGACACCGGCCATGACTGCGCCCTCCAGCCAGGCGAAGGCATGCCCGAGGGCAAGCTGGCGCAGCGGGATCGACCAGTGCACGGCAAGCCAGGCCATGCCGCCCAGTTGGCTGAGTTCGAGGCTGGCGCGCCAGGCCGAGGCTTGGCCCAGTTGCCAGCCGTCAAGCAAGCGCGCCAGCGCCGCGCCCCGCTGCTGCTCTTCCAGGCGCAGTTCGGCGGTTTCACGGTTGGCCAGCAGAAAACGGCTCCAGCGCGCAAACGCTTCGGCATCGTCTGCCTCACAGGCGTGGTACAGGCGCGCCAGGACCGGCCAGTCCAGGAAAGCAAGGGTGTCGTGCATCTGCTCGCGCTGCCAGGCGCTGAAGCCTTCGATGTCACGCACCCAGCCCGCCTCCACCGCCCACTCCAGCCCCTGCGAATAGGTGAAGCCACCCACCGGCAGGCCGGGGCTGGCCAGCTGCAGCAGGCGCAGCAGTGCCAGGTCGCTGTTCATCAACCGGCCAGCACCACGGCAGCACCGGCCAGCAGGCCGCCGCCGAAGGCTTTTTGCAGGCCGCTGTGCCGGCGCAGCAGGCACCCAACCGCAAAGCCCACCACCAGCAGCAGGCCGCTGACGGTGACAAAGCCGGCGCTGAACAGCCAGAACGCACTTGGCGTGGCTTCAACGCCATGGGCCCAACCATGGAACAGGGCAAATACCGGCATGGCCAAGGCCAGCAGCAACTGGCGGCTGGGCAGCAGCACGGCGGCGGCAGCCACCAGCACCGAGACCGCGATAACGGTTTCCATGCCCAGCATGCCGCCGAACAGGTGGCCGCACACGGCACCGGCGAACATCGCCGCCAGGGTCGCCAAGGGCAGGCTCAGGTTGCGACGGGTCAAGGCGGCGAGCACGCCGGTGCCCAGCAGCATCAACAGGTGGTCAAGGCCGGTCAGCGGGTGCAGCAGGCCATCGTGCAGCGGGTTGCTGTCGTGGCCAGGGTGGGCGAAAGCCGGCAGTGCGACCATCAGCAGGACAAGGGCGAGGGTTTTTTTCATTGTGGGCTCCGGTGGGCGGTTCAGGAATGCGCAGGCAGGCGCACGAAAGGATGGTCGTGGGCGTGGCCATGGCTGTGCGGGGCGCTCTGATAGGCCCCGGCTTCCGGTTCGAACGGCGCCTGCTCGGCCTCCACAGTCAAGCCCAGGCCGCGCAGCATGTCGTCCAGCACGTAGTCGTGCTGGTAGCGCAGCAAGCCGGGCTCGATCTGCAGCGGTACATGGCGGTTGCCCAGGTGATAGGCAGCGCGCGCCAGCAGGTGCGGGTCGCGGCAGCGCACCGTCGACACGGCTTCGGGTGCCGCGAGCACGCGCACCACCTGGCTGCCGCTGGCATCGGCAAGCAACTCGCCGCCGCGCAGCAGGTGGCCGCGCTCGAGCATCAGGCCGGCCTCGCGGCCATCGTCGAGGGTCACCCGCAGTCGGCTCTTGATGCGGCTGTCGACGTCCAGGGTGACGGTGCCGGTGATCGTGTCGGATTCAGCGATCCGGCGGGTCAGGACAATCATCTTCGCTCCTTCAGAACAGGAAATAACGCTGGGCCAGCGGCAGTTCGCGGGCCGGTTCGCACACCAGCAGTTCACCGTCGGCGCGCACCTGGTAGGTTTGCGAGTCGACTTCGATCACCGGTTGCAAGGTGTTGTGGACCATGTCGGCCTTGCGCACGCGACGGCAGCCATGGGCCACGCCGATCAGGCTCTGCAGCCCCAACTCCTGGGCCAGGCCACGGTCCATGGCGGCCTGGGGCATGAAGGTCATGCGCGTGGCATGGCGGGCGGCACCGAGTGCGCCGAACATTGGCCGGTAGTGCACGGGCTGCGGGGTCGGGATCGAGCCGTTGATGTCGCCCATGGGCGCGGTGACGATCATCCCGCCCTTGATCACCAGGGCCGGCTTGACCGCAAAGAACGCCGGCGACCACAGCACCAGGTCGGCCAGCTTGCCGACTTCGACCGAACCGACTTCATGGGCGATGCCATGGGTCAGCGCCGGGTTGAGGGTGTATTTGGCGATGTAGCGCTTGACCCGGAAGTTGTCGCTGTAGCTGCTGTCCGGCGCCAGCGGGCCGCGGCGCACCTTCATCTGGTGCGCCACCTGCCAGGTGCGCAGCACCACTTCGCCCACCCGGCCCATGGCCTGGGAGTCGGACGACGTCATGGCGAAGGCGCCCATGTCGTGGAGGATGTCTTCGGCGGCAATGGTTTCGCGGCGGATGCGCGACTCGGCAAAGGCCACGTCCTCGGCGATGCTCGGGTCCAGGTGGTGGCAGACCATGAGCATGTCCAGGTGCTCGTCCACGGTGTTGACCGTGTACGGCAGGGTCGGGTTGGTCGAGGACGGCAGCACATTGGCCTGCCCCGCCGCCCGGATGATGTCCGGCGCATGGCCGCCGCCGGCGCCTTCGGTGTGGAAGGTATGGATGGTGCGGTCACCGATGGCGGCCAGGGTGTCTTCGATGCAACCGGACTCGTTGAGCGTGTCGGTGTGGATCGCCACCTGGATGTCCATCTCTTCGGCCACGCCCAGGCAACAGTCGATGGCGGCCGGGGTCGAGCCCCAGTCCTCGTGCAGCTTCAGGCCCACGGCACCGGCGGCGATCTGCTCGCGCAGCGCTTCGGGGCGAGAGGCATTGCCCTTGCCCAGCAGGCCGATGTTGATCGGCAGGCAATCGGCGGCCTGGAGCATGCGCGCCAGGTACCACGGGCCCGGGGTGCAGGTGGTGGCGTTGGTGCCGGTGGCTGGGCCGGTGCCGCCGCCGATAAAGGTGGTGACACCGCTGGTGAGCGCTTCTTCGACCTGCTGCGGGCAGATGAAATGGATATGCGAATCGATGCCGCCCGCCGTGACGATCTTGCCTTCGGCGGCGATCACTTCGGTACCCGGCCCGACCGGCACGGTGACGCCCGGTTGTACGTCCGGGTTGCCAGCCTTGCCGATGGCGGCGATGCGCCCATGCTTGACGCCGATATCGGCCTTGACGATACCCCAGTGATCGATGATCAACGCGTTGGTCAGCACCAGGTCCATGGCCTCGGCAGCGAGCATCTGGCCCTGGCCCATGCCATCGCGGATGACCTTGCCACCGCCGAACTTGACCTCTTCGCCATAAATGGTGAAGTCCTTCTCCACCTCCACCCACAACGCGGTGTCTGCCAGGCGCACGCGGTCGCCGACGGTGGGGCCGAACATGTCGGCATAGGCGCGGCGCGAAATACGGCTCATGCCCTGCCCTCCAGCGCGCCCATCACCTTGCCCTGAAAACCGTAGACCTCGCGTTTGCCGGCATAGGCCACCAGGTGCACGGTGCGTGATTGCCCGGGTTCGAACCGCACTGCAGTGCCGGCCGGGATGTCGAGGCGAAAGCCACGGCTCGTCCCACGGTCGAACACCAGCGCGTCGTTGACCTCGAAGAAGTGGTAATGCGAACCGACCTGCACCGGCCGGTCGCCATGGTTGGCCACGCTGACGCTGACCGTTTCACGGCCGACATTGAGTTCGATGTCGCCGGCGGCGGTCTGGATTTCACCTGGAATCATGCTGGGCTCCTCAGCCAGGTCAGACGATGGGGTCATGCACGGTCACCAGTTTGGTGCCGTCTGGGAACGTGGCTTCAACCTGCACGTCATGGAGCATCTCGGCGACACCGCTCATGACCTGTTCGCGGCCGATCACTTCACGGCCCAGGCTCATCAGCTCGGCCACCGTGCGGCCATCGCGCGCGCCTTCGAGCACGGCGGCGCTGATCAGCGCTACCGCCTCCGGGTAGTTGAGCTTCAGGCCACGGGCCAGGCGCCGTTCCGCCAGCAATGCAGCGGTGAACAGCAACAGTTTGTCTTTCTCTCTTGGGGTCAGCTCCATGGCGCTCTCTCAGGTAGCCCAGATGCGCGGCGGGCACGCGGGCAGGCCGAGAACGGCCGGCCGCAGCACGTGCCAGAGGCGCTGCAGGGTGTGTTGCAGGTGTTGGTTGTCGTGGTCGAGCAGGCGGATCACCAACAGCGGGCCGAGCAAGGTCGCGCCTGCGGGGGTGTCGAGTTCATCGAGCAGCGACCGCACCTGTTCCAATACGCACGGGTCGGCCGGTGACGCGCAGAACGTCGCCACCAGCGGGTGCCCGCCGAGCTTGTCGAGCTGGCCACCGGTGATACGCAGGCGTTCATGCAGGCCAGGCTCGCCGGGCAGTTCGATGCTCAGTCGGCTATCCAGTGCGCCATGCTCGAAGCATTCGCCCATGACCGGCCGCCCCAGGCACAGGGTTTCCCAGGCCAGCAAGCGGGCGCCGGGTTCGAGGGTGAAGCGGCTGTCGAGGTTGGCGCGGGCGCCGGAGAAGAAAATGCTGTCCTGCGGTAGCCACTCCAGCGTGCTTTCGGCTTGCAGGTGAAAGCGCTGGGTCAGCCACGCGGTGGGGCCGATACTGCGGTAGAACTTGCTGGCACCGGGCATGGTCAGCAGCGCATGGCTACCCGGCTCCAGGTGAATGTCCAGGTCCAGGCGGTCCCCTGCGACGATGCCGCCAGGCGGGTGCAGCACATAAACGTGGCACGGCGCGCCTTCCGGATAGAACGGGCGCTGCACCAAAAGCGGGCCGAAATGCCGGCGCGCACCAAGGCGGGTCACGCCACCGCGTGCGATGAAGCGCAACTGCAGGTGGGCGCTCCAGCCCGCATCCTGTTCAGATTGTTCGAGGCGCTCTGCCAGAAACATCCTATAGCCCCTGATATTCATGGCCCATGGCCGTTACGAGGGTCGGGGGCCGCGCACGGAGGCGCTGCAGGCCTGACCACTCGATCAATTTCGATTGGCTGGGATATAGCAGTTTGCGGGCCAACTACGCAGGTGAAGGCGCATGAAACTTTTGCGCAGAGGCTCTGGCATAGGGCACACAGGCGCATCACGCACGATACGAGGGCGGTCACCGGCCCTGTTTCGGTGCCGGCGCCAAGCCGCTGCGGAGGCCAGGCGAGACAGCCAGGCGGGAGAAAACGTAGACTGCCCTGCAGTGCACTCAGCCTACGGCCAAGGAACCGCCATGCCCCTCGCCCCTGCAATCCCCGTCCTGCGCATCTTTTCGGTCGACAAGGCCAGGGAGTTCTATTTCGACTTCCTCGGTTTCACGCTGGACTGGGAACATCGCTTCAGCCCCGACTTGCCGCTTTATATGCAAATTCACCGTGACGGGCTGATCCTGCACCTGAGCGAGCACCATGGCGACGCCTGCCCAGGCTCAACCGTATTCGCCCGGAGCGACGAACTGCTGGCCCTGGAGCGCGAACTGCAGGACAAACAGTACGGCTACGCCCGCCCACACGCCGCGCGCGTCGACTGGGGCCTGGAAATGCTGGTGCGCGACCCGTTCGGTAACCTGTTGCGCTTCTGTCAGCAAATCGACGAAGAGGCCGCGCAATGAAAGTACCGGGCAAACGCGAGCTGGCGCGCCTGGAGCGCGAACTGGTCGCCTGCCTGACCGACGCCTGCGAAACTGCCAAGGCGGAAATCGTCGGGTTTACCTGGCTGACTCACCGCCTGGATGCTGACGAGTTCCCCACCAGCCTGCGCATCACCTGGGTCTTCGAACGCGAAGCGGACAAGGCTGCAGCGCTGGCGGGGGAAGCGAAAGCGCGCATGCTCAAGCTGACGGCCCAGGCACTCGACGAGGCAGGTGTGCAATTGGACCACCCGGCCTGGCATGTGCGTTTTGACAGTGAAGAGGCTTGCGCTCGTGGGCACGCCGGAGATTGGAACACGCGGCTGGGTGCCAGTCGGTAGAGGTGCAGCAGATAAGATCGAGCGCCCCGCGCGGTGCTCGATCTCATATCCACAGCAAATCACCTGCCATGCACGCCTGCTCCACCAATTCGTGACTGGCCGTTCCCGATCCGCGACGGATGTATTATCGTGGCGAGGTGCGCAAATAACAGCAGCCTGAGCGATCAGGCATCTGCAAGACAAACGAGGGTGTCATGAGTAACGAGATTAACTGGGACAAGCTTGGCTTCGACTACATCAAGACTGACAAGCGCTACCTGTCCGTGTTTCGCGATGGCGAGTGGGACAAAGGCACCCTGACAGAAGACAATGTGCTGCACATCAGCGAAGGTTCGACCGCCCTGCACTACGGCCAACAGTGCTTCGAAGGCATGAAGGCCTACCGTTGCAAGGACGGCTCCATCAACCTGTTCCGTCCCGACCAGAACGCCCTGCGCATGCAGCGCAGCTGCGACCGCCTGCTGATGCCGCGCGTGCCAACCGAACAGTTCATCGAAGCCTGCAAACAGGTGGTCAAGGCCAACGAGCGTTTTGTACCGCCGCATGGCAAGGGTGCCCTGTACCTGCGCCCATTCGTGATTGGCGTGGGTGACAACATCGGTGTGCGCACCGCACCGGAGTTCATTTTCTCGGTCTTTGCCATCCCGGTCGGCTCCTACTTCAAAGGCGGCATGACGCCGCACAAGTTCCTGATCTCCGACTACGACCGCGCCGCGCCACAAGGCACCGGCGCCGCCAAAGTCGGTGGCAACTACGCTGCCAGCCTGCAACCAGGCTACGAGGCAAAGAAAGCCGGCTTTGCCGACTGCATCTACCTCGACCCGCTGACCCACAAGAAAATCGAGGAAGTCGGTTCTGCGAACTTCTTCGGTATCACCGCAAACAACGAGTTCGTTACACCGAAGTCGGCGTCGGTGCTGCCGGGCATCACCCGCTTGTCGCTGATGGAGCTGGCCGAATCGCGCCTGGGGCTCACAGTCATCGAAGGGGACGTTGAGATCAACAACCTCGAGCGGTTCGTCGAAGCTGGCGCCTGCGGCACTGCCGCGGTTATTACCCCGATCGGTGGCATCCAGTACAACGGCAAGCTGCATGTGTTCCACAGCGAAACCGAAGTCGGCCCGGTTACCCAGAAGCTCTACAACGAGCTGACCGGCATCCAGAGCGGTGACGTCGAAGCGCCGGCTGGCTGGATCGTCAAGGTCGCCTGAGCCGCTGCGCCACGCTGAACCACGGGGCATGCCAGGCACTGGCATGCCCCGTTTTGTTTTCCGGCCGTGGGTAGATGAATTTTTCTTAAATCGCCGTTTGGCTATTCTTTGGCACAATCAAGTCTCCAATAAACGCCCAGGAACCAGCATGACACGCGTACTGACCATCGAAGACGACGCCGTCACCGGCCAGGAAATCGTCGCCGAACTCACCAGCCATGGTCTGGATGTGGATTGGGCCGACAACGGCCGCGAGGGCCTGGCCAAGGCCATTGCCGGCGGGTACGACCTGATAACCCTGGACCGCATGCTGCCCGAGGTCGATGGCCTGACCATCGTCACCACCCTGCGCAACCTGAAAATCGCCACGCCAATCCTGATGATCAGCGCGCTGTCCGACGTCGATGAGCGCGTGCGCGGCCTGCGTGCCGGCGGCGATGACTACCTGACCAAGCCGTTCGCCTCCGACGAGATGGCCGCTCGGGTCGAAGTGCTGCTGCGGCGTAACAGCGTACCGATGACCCAGACCCGCCTGCAGGTCGCCGACCTGCAGCTGGACCTGATCAGCCACGAGGCGAGGCGCGGCGAGCAGACGCTAAACCTGCTGCCCACCGAGTACAAGCTGCTGGAATACCTGATGCGCCACAGTGGCCAGGTGATCACGCGGATGATGATCTTCGAAGAAGTCTGGGGCTATCACTTCGACCCCGGCACCAACCTGATCGACGTGCACATCGGCCGCCTGCGCAAGAAGATCGATTCCCCCGGGCAGTCGCCGCTGATCCGTACCGTACGGGGCTCCGGCTATGCCATTGCTGAACCCGTCTAAGGGCTGGAGCTCCTCGACCAGCCGCCTGCTGGCGCTGTACAGCTTCCTCTTCGTGGCCTGGAGCAGCATCCTCATGGGGGTGCTGTACTTCGAGGTTTCAAGCTACCTGAACAAACTCACCCGCCACTCCATGCTGCAGCGCCAGCACCTGTTCGCGCACATGAGCGGCAAGCAGCTGGATGACGCCCTGATCGCCAGCCAGGCGTTCGAAGAGCGCGCCTTCGATGCCTACGGCCTGTTCGACGCCCAGCTCAACCCGATTGGCGGGCGCATCCGTGCCATTCCGCCAGAGCTTGGCATGGACGGCAAGGTACACGAGCTCAAGCGCTGCCTGGATGCCGATGACCCGCACATGCCCCGTGACAGCTGCGACGCAGTGGCCATCAAGGTGCAGGACGGCCGCTGGCTGGTGCTGTTCCGCGACAACGGCTCGCTGTTCGTGGTCACCCGCATCATCCTGCATGCATTGCTGTGGGGCATCTCACTGACCCTGATTCCCGGCTTTGCCGGCTGGTACCTGCTGCGGCGCAGGCCGTTGAAGCGCATTCGCGCGATCCAGGCCCAGGCCGAGCTGATTGTCGCCGGCGACCTCACCCACCGCCTGCCGCTGTCGGCGCGGCGCGACGAACTGGACATGCTGGCCGACATCGTCAACGCCATGCTCGACCGCATCGAACGGCTGATGCACGAGGTAAAGGGTGTGTGCGACAACATCGCCCATGACCTGCGCACGCCGCTGACGCGTCTGCGCGCACAGCTGTACCGCATTCGCCAGCAAAGCCCGGTTGATTCACCGCAAGCCGAGGCACTGGACCAAGCCATCGGTGAAACCGATACCCTGATGGCACGGTTTCGCGGTTTGTTGCGCATCAGTGAGCTGGAAGACCGCCAGCGCCGGGCCGGTTTCGTGCAGTTGGACCCGCATGATCTGCTGGTGGAGCTGCACGATTTCTACTTGCCGTTGGCCGAGGACGGCGTCATTCGCCTGAACCTGCAGCAGCCTGCGCAGTTGCCGGCATTGCATGGAGACCGTGAATTACTGTTCGAGGCATTGGCCAACCTGGTGGGCAATGCCATCAAGTTCACGCCTGAAGGCGGGCGAGTGGGCATTAAGGCGACCCAGGACGATGCGGGCGTGCATATCGCCATCGAGGACAGTGGGCCAGGCATTCCCGAAGAAGAGCGAACTGCAGTGCTGAAGCGGTTCTATCGCAGCGAGGAAGGCCACCGCCATGCGGGGTTCGGGCTGGGGTTGTCGATCGTTGCGGCGATCGTCGACCTGCATGGGTTTGGGCTGGAGATTGGCGAAAGTGAGCTGGGTGGGGCGAAGCTGGTGTTGCATTGCCCGCTGGCGGGGCCGGGCAAGTAAAGCCGGGGGCTGCAGAGCGGCCCCCATTTACATCAGTCAGCCAGGCGCCAGGTAGTCGCGCCCTTGCTGTCTTCCAGCACCACGCCCATGGCGGTCAGCTGGTCACGGATACGGTCGGACTCGGCCCAGTTCTTGTCCGTCCGCGCCTGCAGCCGGGCCTGGATCAAAGCCTCGACTTCAGCCGCGTCAACCTTGCCCTCTGCCCCTGCACGCAGGAAGTCATCGGCGTCCAGTTGCAGCACACCCAGCACATCACCCAGCTCACGCAGGCGACCGGCCAGGCCAGCAGCGGCTTGAGGGTCGCTGTCGCGCAGGCGGTTGATCTCGCGCACCAGGTCGAACAACACGGCGCAGGCTTCCGGGGTGCCGAAGTCGTCGTTCATCGCTACGCTGAAGCGCTCGACAAACCCTTCGCCACCCTTGGCCGCCACCCGCGGCAGGCCGCGCAGTGCGTGATAGAAGCGCTCCAGGGCGCCCTTGGCATCACGCAGGCTGTCTTCGGAGTAGTTGATGGCACTGCGGTAGTGGCTGGCCACCAGCAGGTAGCGCACCACCTCCGGGTGGTACACGTCGAGTACGTCACGGATGGTGAAGAAGTTGTTCAACGACTTGGACATCTTCTCGCCATTGATCCGGATCATGCCGCAGTGCATCCAGGCATTGGCGTACTGCTTGCCGGTGGCCGCTTCGCTTTGGGCGATCTCGTTCTCGTGGTGCGGGAACTCCAGGTCGCTGCCACCACCATGGATGTCGAAGCTCTCGCCCAGGCAGCAGGTGGACATCACCGAGCACTCGATGTGCCAGCCCGGCCGGCCCGGGCCCCATGGCGATTCCCAGCTCGGCTCGCCCGGCTTGACGCCTTTCCATAGCACGAAGTCCAGCGGGTCTTGCTTGGCCTCGTCGACTTCGATGCGGGCACCGATGCGCAGGTCTTCGATCTTCTTGCGCGACAGCTTGCCGTAGCCGACGAACTTGCCGACCCGGTAGTACACGTCGCCGTTGCCCGGCGCGTAGGCGTAGCCCTTGTCGATCAAGGTCTGGATCATGGCGTGCATGCCGGCGATATGGTCGGTGGCACGCGGCTCCATGTCCGGCTTGAGGATGTTCAGGCGGCGCTCGTCCTCGTGCATCGCGTCGATCATGCGGGCGGTCAATGCGTCGAACGCTTCACCGTTTTCGTTGGCCCGGTTGATGATCTTGTCGTCGATGTCGGTGATGTTGCGCACGTAGGTCAGCTCGTAACCACTCTTGCGCAGCCAGCGGGTGACCAGGTCGAAGGCCACCATGCTGCGGCCGTGGCCCAGGTGGCAGTAGTCGTACACGGTCATGCCGCAGACGTACATGCGCACCTTGTTGCCATCGAGCGGCTTGAAGGCTTCCTTGGTCTTGCTCAGCGTGTTGTAGATGTTTAGCACGGCGGTTCCTTAGCTGCCCCAGGAGTCACGCAGTGTGACGGTGCGGTTGAACACCGGGCGGCCCGGCTGGCTGTCCTTGAGGTCGGCGCAGAAGTAGCCTTCGCGCTCGAACTGGAAGCGGTCTTCCGGCTGTGCCTGGCCCAGCGACGGCTCGGCGCGGCAACCGGTGAGCACTTGCAGCGAATCCGGGTTGATGTTGTCGAGGAAGCTGGCGCCCTCCTCGGCCTTCTCCGGGTTCGGCGAACGGAACAGGCGGTCGTACAGGCGCACTTCGCATTCGACGCTGGCGTCTGCCGGCACCCAGTGGATCACGCCCTTGACCTTGCGGCCCTCGGGGTTCTTGCCCAGGGTGTCCGGGTCGTACGAGCAGCGCAGCTCGACGATGTTGCCGTCAGCATCCTTGATCGCTTCGTCGGCGCGGATCACGTAGCTGCCGCGCAGGCGCACTTCACCGGCCGGCTCCAGGCGCTTGTAGCCCTTCGGCGGTTCTTCCATGAAGTCGTCACGGTCGATGTACAGCTCGCGGGCGAACGGCAGCACGCGTACACCCATGTCTTCCTTCGGGTGGCGCGGCAGCTCGAGCTGCTCGACCTGGCCTTGCGGGTAGTTGGTGATGACCACTTTCAGCGGGCGCAGCACGCACATGGCGCGCGGCGCGGTGCGGTCGAGGTCGTCACGGATGCTGAATTCGAGCATCGACATGTCGACCACGCCGTCGGAGCGGTTGGTGCCGACCATCTCGCAGAAGTTGCGGATAGAGGCAGGGGTGTAGCCGCGACGGCGGAAGCCCGACAGGGTCGACATGCGCGGGTCATCCCAGGCGCTTACGTGCTTTTCGTCGACCAGCTGCTTGAGCTTGCGCTTGGAGGTGATGGTGTAGTTCAGGTTCAGGCGGCTGAACTCGTACTGGCGCGGGTGCGCCGGTACCGGCAGGTTATCGAGGAACCAGTCGTACAGCGGGCGATGGCCTTCGAACTCCAGGGTGCAGATCGAGTGGGTGATGCCTTCGATGGCATCGGACTGCCCGTGGGTGAAGTCGTAGTTCGGGTAGATGCACCACTTGTCACCGGTCTGGTGGTGGTGGGCGTGGCGGATGCGGTACAGGATCGGGTCGCGCAGGTTCATGTTCGGCGACGCCATGTCGATCTTGGCACGCAGCACGCGCTCGCCGTCCTTGAACTCGCCGGCCTTCATGCGCGCGAACAGGTCGAGGTTGTCTTCGACGCTGCGCTCGCGGAACGGGCTGTTCTTGCCAGGCTCGGTCAGGCTGCCGCGGTATTCCTTGGCCTGATCAGGGGTCAGGTCGCAGACATAGGCCTTGCCACGCTTGATCAGTTCAACGGCCCAGTCGTGCAGCTGGTCGAAGTAGTTGGAGGCATAACGCACGTCGCCGGCCCAGTCGAAGCCCAGCCATTTGACGTCGCGCTGGATGGCGTCGATGTATTCCTGGTCTTCCTTGGCCGGGTTGGTGTCGTCGAAGCGCAGGTGACAGACGCCGCCGAACTCCTTGGCCAGGCCGAAGTTGACGCAGATCGACTTGGCATGGCCGATGTGCAGGTAGCCATTGGGCTCCGGCGGAAAACGAGTGACGATGCTGCTGTGCTTGCCCGAGTCCAGGTCGGCCTGGATGATCGGCCGCAGGAAGTTCGCAGGGACGGCGGGGGCGCCTTTGGCAGCGGCGTTGGGCGCGTTGTCGGCAGTGGGCTTGCTCATAGGATCCTTGAATGCACGTGTCCGGCCTGGGTAGGCCGATTGAATCAAAGGGCCTATCATAGCCGAAGCAGTCAAGCTGCTGACAGCCAGGCCCGGACAAACTGCCGTGATTTATCGCAGCTTTTTGCCGCAGGCTGGCAAAATGGCCAGTGCGCGCCATGTGTCGCGGTCGCCCGATGTTGCGTCAGGTGACTAAAGGCGCACTGCGCACCCTAATTCCCGAATGCCATGAAAGAGCGAATTTCAGCATGTCCAAAGTCAAACTGAGCACCAACCACGGCGACATCGTCCTGCAACTGAATGCCGAGAAGGCGCCACTGACCGTCGCCAACTTCATCGAGTACGTCAAAGCTGGCCACTTCACCAACACCGTGTTCCACCGTGTGATCAAGGGTTTCATGATCCAGGGTGGCGGTTTCGAACCGGGCATGAACGAGAAGCGTGACAAGCGTCCGAGCATCCAGAACGAAGCCGACAACGGCCTGAAAAACAACAAGTACACCATTGCCATGGCCCGCACCATGGACCCGCATTCGGCCTCCGCGCAGTTCTTCATCAATGCTTCGGACAACGATTTCCTCAACCACAGCGGCAAGAACACCCAGGGCTGGGGCTACGCGGTATTCGGTGAAGTGGTCGAAGGCACTGAAGTCGTCGACGCCATCGAAAAGGTCGCCACCGGCTCCAAGGCTGGCCACCAGGACGTGCCGAAAGACGACGTGATCATCGAGAAAGCCGAGATCATTGAGTGATACTGCTGATCTCTGATCTGCACCTGCAAGAAGAACGCCCGGACATTACCCGGGCGTTTCTTGATCTGCTCGACGGCCGCGCACGGCATGCCAAGGCGCTGTACATTCTGGGCGACTTCTTTGAAGCCTGGATCGGCGACGACGCCATGACGCCCTTTCAGCAGTCGATCTGCCAGGCCCTGCGCCAGCTGAGCGACAGTGGTACGGCGGTCTACCTGATGCACGGCAACCGTGATTTCCTGATTGGCCAGGACTTCTGCAAGGCCGCTGGTTGTACGCTGCTGGCCGACCCGAGTGTGATCGAACTGGGCGGTGAGCAGGTGTTGCTGATGCATGGCGACACCTTATGCACCCGCGACCTGGCCTACATGAAAATGCGCCGCTACCTGCGCAACCCGCTGAGCCTGTGGATCTTGCGGCATCTGCCGCTTGCCACCCGGCAGAAGCTGGCACGCAAGCTGCGCAGCGAAAGCCGCGCACAAACGCGCATGAAGGCGACCGAAATCGTCGACGTCACGCCTGAGGAAGTGCCGAAGGTGATGGCGGCGCACGGTGTGAAAACGCTGGTGCATGGCCACACCCACCGGCCGGCTATTCACAAGCTGGTGGTCAACGGTGAGCCGGCCCGGCGCATCGTGCTGGGCGATTGGGACCGTCGCGGCTGGACCCTGCAGGTAGATGCGCAGGGCTTTCAGCTGGAGCCGTTCGAGTTTTCCTGAAATTGCTCGCTTTGCCGTTGCGGCCTCATCGCCGGCAAGCCGGCGCCCACAAGGTACTTCACTGTTCCCGAGAGCAGCAGTTTACCTGTGGGAGCCGGCTTGCCGGCGATGAGGGCGGTGCGGATTACAACTCAGGGCTGGCGCGCCACCGCAGCCTTGTCCCGCTCACTGATCACATACTGCCGATACTCAGGGTCAGCCTTGATCTGCGCCTCGGTGAACGGGATGGGCGCCAGCTGCTTGGCCGAGAACGCCTTGGTCTGATCGCTCGAATGCGCCGAAGCGGCTTCGCTGGACTGCGAGAACGCCAACAATCCCCGGGCCTGCGGCCCTTTGTCGGTAAAGCTCACCAGCTGCAGGTAACTGGTGCCGCTGACCACCAGGCGCTTGCCTGGCCCATGGGGCACGCTGAAAATCGCGTTGTACACGCCCAACCCCTGCGGGCCACCAGGCACCGGCGTACCATCGGCCGCTTGCTGGATCTGCCCCCAACGGCTGTCTTCGGTAACACCGGCCTTGGCGACCTGTTGCAGTGAAGCCAGCGCCGCTTCGCGCAGCAAGGTGCGCACCGCCGCCTGCTCGACCGCCAACCCACGCGGGGTGTGTTGCGGGTCTGCCGGGTCAAATGCCACTCGCCAGCTTTGCGGGTGCTTGATCAAGGTGTCGACGATATTCTGGAAGTGCACCAGGCCAATGCCACTGTTCAGGTCTGCCTTGCCGTTCCAGCTCGCCAGGCTCGCGCAAAGTGCCTGCAGATCAGCCTCGGCACCTTTGCACCATTGCTGCAGGTCCGGCAGCACCAGGCTGGCCATGTAGACTTCGTCATCCATCACCATGCGCTGCAGGTCGTCCACGCCCAGCTTGGCATTGCCTTGCAGGCGCTCAAGGGCGAAGCGCCCGCGCATGCCCAGTGGCTGGTCATTGCGGCTGACCAGTGGTGAGTAGCCGGTCAACGGCTGCGCCGGGTTGGTCATCCAGGCGGGGTCGTTGGAGCTCTGTACGAAATCGTTGCGTTCCAGGCTGGGTAGCAGGTGTGCAGGGAAGATACCAGGCTGGGCTGCCTGCGCATCGACCTTCCACTGGCAGGCGCTGCGCGAGCCATCCAGTACCACCAGCGGCCCTTGCGCCGCTGGGTTGCTGCACTGGTTCAACAACGACTGGTCCACATACGGCACTACCGACTGGTTCAAGTACAGCGCCCGGCCCCCGGCATCGACGGCCAGGGTATTGACCCAAGGGATACCTTGCAGTTGCTCGATCGAGCCCTTCAGTGCGTCCAGGCTGTCGGCGCGGTTGATGCGATACCACTGCTGCAATACACGGGTATTGTCCAGGTTGGCGTCACGCAGGCTATAGGCCGCCTGGTTGTCCCACTCCAGGCGACCGGGCCACTGCACCACCGGCCCGAACTTCGAGCTGTAGACCTGTCGCTGCACTTGCTTCAGCGTGCCATCCGCAGCCTTGACCGTGACGCTGACGGCCTGGCGGGCCAGCGGCAATGACTGGCCATCGTACAGGTAGCGCGTAGGGTCCTTCGGGTCCAACTGCAAACGGTAGAGGGTGAAGTGCTTGGACGTGTCGACCGTGTGGGTCCAGGCCAAATGGCGATTGAAGCCGATGTTCACCACGGGCAGGCCCGGCAGTGCCGCGCCCATCACATCCAGCTGGCCGGGGATGGTCAGTTGCATCTGGTAGAAACGCATCCCGCCCATCCATGGGAAATGCGGGTTGGCCAGCAGCAGGCCACGGCCGTTGGCGGAACGGTCTGCACCCACCGCAACGGCATTGCTGCCACGCTCTGAGGCGAAGCGCTGTTGCTGGGCCAATGCCGCGCCAAAGCCGGGCGCGGCCTGCTGGCTCGCCAACTGGGGCGGCTGCGCAGCCGCTACTGCTTCGGCAAACTGGCCCAGCCCGCCCTCCATCAACAGCCGGCGGGTCAGTTTGATCAGGTCGAGGCTGGTAATCGGCCGCAGCCACTCACCATCGCCGCACTCGGCCGGCAAGCCCTGGCTGCGCCGTTCACCCAGCGCACGATTGAAGCCGCTGGCATAGCCCTCCAGCAGATCACGCACCGTGGCGGGCTGAGCCTGGAGGAAGCCGCTCACGGCAGCCGGTGTATTCAGCCAGGTGAAAAACAGGTCGCTGGCCAGGTTGTCGCGCTGTTCGAGGGTTTTGCCCTGCGCACCAAAGTAGCGAGAGCGTTCACCGTTGACCGTCAGCACTTCGTTGGCCAGCAGGCACAGATTGTCCTGAGCGTAGGCATAGCCGATACCGTAACCCAGGCCACGCTCGTCCTTGGCCACGATGTGCGGCACACCGAAACTGGTACGGCGAATCTGGGCACTGGCGTCAGTGCTGGTTTCCCGCGCCTGCACGGCAATGCTGGAGGCGACCAGCGCAGCCGCCAGGCTCGCGCAAGTCAGGGGGCGTGAAATAGAGAACACGGGCATTCCTCGGATACAGGGATCATTCCAGATCAGACGAGTGGCCAGATGAAAATTTTACGCAAGTTGCGCAGCAGGATCGTCTTCTTCAAACGGCAGGCAACTTTTTTCACGCTCAGGCTGCAGATTTGCCGCTCTCATTCGTCCTAGTAAGTGAGGCACCCATATTTCGGGATAGTCCACGAAAAGGAGCATTCACATGTACAACCCGCAACCCTCATTGCAGACCGGGCGCGCCCCGGCCAAGGCGGACAAAGGACAGGACGCCTGCGGGGAAGAGCGTGTCGGCAATGAGCAGATCCGCGAGCTGTTGCGCACCTATGGCCTGCGCACCAGCTTGATCCGCCTGAAGGTCATCGACGCCCTGCACACTGCAGGCCGCGATGGCCGCAGCATTGGCGTGCGTGGCGTGCACGCGCAACTCGAGCAACTGGACATTCCGCTGTCGTTCCTCAGCGTACGTGAGGTACTCAAGCGCCTGTGCACGGAAGGTGTCATCAGCCTTGGCAATGACAAGTGCTACAGCCTCAACCCGCAAGCGCGCGCGGTGCTCGACCAGCCCTCGCCGCGCTGATGCAGGGCCGGCCAGGTCTGGCCGGCCGGCACGGTCAAGGTTTGACCTTGCGCCGCATGATCCCGTTGATCACCACAACCACCACCGCGATGGCGATAGCCAGCATCTGGAAGGTCTGTTCACTGATCGTGCCCTGTTTCTGCAGGTGAGACAGGCCCAGCATGAGGCCCAGCACCACCAGGATGATCAGAAGGGAATATTTGAGGCGCTGCACGTGTGTCATCGATAGTTCCTTGCTACATCGGGGGCAAATGGCTCGCAATGAGCCGCGGCAATGATACAACGCCTGTGGGTTACGGCGCTGCATTTCCTGCTTAGCGTTGCCCACCAAGCCTGAAAGCATTGGGCCCCAACCCAATGCCGGAGGCGTCATGTTCAAACCCGCCCTGTTTACCTTGCTGATACTGCCCTCACTCCCCGCCCACGCGCTGGACACCCACCCGCTACCGCCTGAACAATTGCTCACGCTGGGCACCAAGCTGGCTGCCCACGCCGGCAGCAACCAATGGCAGCAGTTGTGGCAGCGAACCCGCGCAGCTGGCCATTTGCAACCCGAACCTGGGCGCGCCTACTTCACGCTATCGCAAGCGCAATTGCCACAGCTTGCCCGCGAGACCTTGACCAAGGCAGACCAGGTCGAAGCCCAGAACAATACCTTCGCACTCTACCGCCGCGCTTTCCCTGGGCAGGTCGTCGGCATGCTCGATGAGCAACCCCTCAATGCCTTCTGCCTCGTCATCGACTGGCGCAGCCTGCCCCAGAACATGGCCGACTCCCCCTATGCCTATCTCAGCAGCGCAAGCCTGGTGCAGGGCTACCCCTGCCCTTGAGGGTACCGGCACCCTCACTGCTCGTGGAAAAGCGACCTATTGAGAAATCAATGCCTTAAGGGCGGCGGTGAAGCGATGTCCTACAAACAGCTAAACCGTTGCCTTCAAATAGCGCTCACGGAGGCTACAAACACCAGCCCACTTGGCGCCTAGCGACGGTATTCGTCGCTCACTGACAATTCAGCCATGCCAACGACTGAACAGCGCTGGTAATCGCTGACCCGCCCCGGGTCTTCAAAGCATCGCGCCCCACCTACCGCGAGGGAGCCTCCCATGGAATTGCCAGATCTCACCGCCATCGACATCAGCCAACTGCCGCATTCGCTGCAGGCCTTGATCGAATGCGTCGGTATTGAAAACGCCTACCAGCTGACCTGCGCCTACGGTGGCAGGCCCAAGTACATCCCCAAGCACCGCGAACGGACCAAGCTCGCTGACGTACTCCCTGGCGCAGCCCTCGATGCCTTGATCAAGCGCTTTGCCGGCGTGGCCCTGGAAATCCCCAAGGCAGACCACTTCCTGCGGCAGTTGCGCAACCTGCAAATCCAGAAAGAAAGCGCTGATGGCTTGTCACGCAGCCTGCTGGCCGACAAGTACGGCTTGAGCCTGCGCCAGATCGGCAACATCCGCCGTCAAGAGCCTTGCGCTCGCTGACGGCAATCACCCTGGCCGCCCGTTGACGGCCACATTTGCAACATCAACCACAGAAAGAGAATCCCGCTATGTCCATAGACAGCAGCCTTATCGGATCCGTCATCAATGCCTTGCCCATGGACCGGATGATCGCCGGCCCGCTTCAAGCCATGGTTCAGGCTCAGGTCACTGCAAGCAAGTCCTATGCCGACTTCCTCATGCAGGTGTGCGTGCAGGACGGCAAGGCGGTCGCCATCCAGTTCGACTATGACGAAACCATCGTCGATGAGCAGGGCGACTACAAAGGTATCGTCAGCAAGTCCATGAAGGTGCCGCTGATGGCGGCCATCACCCACCCGAACATTGTCATCGAAGAGGGTAAAGTCGAGTTCGAACTGACCATCAGCCAGGCGGCCGAAGATTTCAGCGATTCTGCCAAGAGCGGCGACATTGCTGGCGCCCTGGGCTGGGGCCCGTTCAAGCTGGAGATGAAAGGCAGCATTAGCCACAAGTCCACGCAAACCCGCAAGACCGATACCCGCGCCCGCTATGCATTCAATACCACGTTGCGCCGCCAGGATCCGCCAGAGGCGATGATGAGGGTCATCGATTTTCTTACCGATGCCGCCACCAAGCCGACGGTTGTGCCCAAGGCGACCCTGGCAAGCCCTGACGCCATTTCGACCGACGGTGTCCTGACGGGTACACCGTCGCCAGCCAACAATCAGCCGGCAACCCCGACTCCATAACTGGCGTCAATTATCAGCAGCCCCCCTGAATGACCGCCCCGCTGCCACGGCGGGGCGCTCCTGCCCCTGGAGCGATTGATTGGAAAAGCCACCAGCCCCCATGACAGCCATTGACCTTCGGGATATCACCCGGGGCCTTCAAGAAGCCGCAGCGGCCACCAACAGCCTTATTGCCCAGCAATACATCAACCTGTTCGACCAGTTCTTCGATATCGACCCCCAGGCCCTCGGCGCGCCAATGAAGGCCAAGATGGTGGAAGTCGCCATGGACGAAAACCATATTATTCGCGTGCCATTGTTCGCCCTGGTTTCGCCCAAGGGGCTGGCCTTGGAGCGCATGCAGGTTGACCTATCGGTGCGGGTGAATAGCACGGAGGCCCTTCGCGCCCTGCAGGCGGAAAGCGAGCGCGACAGCACCGCAGCCTTCAAGGTGACGATCGGCGCGCAGGGCCGCCAGGGTGATGCCCGCGACCCCGATGAAGTGCAGATCCGCATGCAGTTTCAAGCCAGCGAACCGCCCGAAGCCCTCAATCGCCTGATCGAGGAATACACCAAGCTGATCACCCCCGCCCGCAAGCCCCTCACCCCGCCTGCCACCGACACCAACGAGTTCGTCGAGGCTGCAACCGTACGCTGACGGCAGCCCTCAGAAGTCGCGTTTGTAGAAGATGTCCAGCGAGCTTGCCAGCCCGCTGGCCGCTTCCAGGTAAACCTTTTTGCTGAGCTTGTAGCGCAGCGCGATGGTGTTGGCCGGCTCGAATACCCCTACCCCGTACCGCAGGCTGAGCTTCTCGGTCAGGTTACCGCTGGCCACCACACTGGTTGTGTTGCCGGAGCCTTCGGTGTCCAGCTGGAAATCTTCAATACCCAGGCCCGACGCCAGGCTACCGGTAATCCCGGCGCTGCCAGCCAGCCCCAGGCCCAGCGCAGCTTCAGCAAGCATGTTGTTGTCTTCACCCGAGGTGCCAAGGGGGCGACCCAGCACCAGGTAGGACAGCGCTTGTTCCTGGCTCATGGCCGGTTCGGAGAACACCTTGGTGGTGGGTTGCTCGGCGCTACCACTCAGGCGAATCCCGGCGATCACATCATCCACTTGCCGGATGGCTTCGATATCCAGGTAAGGCTGATCGATAGGCCCGGCAAACAGCAGGCGTGCCCGGCGAATGGTCAAGCGCTGGCCATAGGCGCGGTAGCGCCCATCGGCCAGGCTCAGTTCGCCGCGGGTGTCCATGTTGTCGCCGATGTGCACGTGGCCGAGCAGGTTGGCGGTCAGACCAAAGCCTTTGAACGACAGCTTGTCCTGCCCCACCTCCACATCGATATCCATGGCCATCGCCATGGGCGGCTTGCCCTCCTCGGTCTGGTGGCCGACGATGACGGTGTCATCCGACACCTTGACGGTTGACGGCGGCAGCTCACGCACGGTGATGTTGCCCTTGGGCACCAGGACCTTGCCGGCGACTGCCAGCTTGTCGTCGATCAGGCGCAGGTTGAGGTCTGGCGATACCTCGAGCGTTGCGTAGGGTTCGACCGTGACCGGCAACTGCTGGCCTTGCAAACGTACATCCATGCCCAGCACCTGGCCCCAGGTCAGCTGGCCGGTCAGCCGCGCCCTGCCCGCCTCGCCACTGCGCCAGCCACCACTGAGCTGCACCTGCTCGCCAGCGATCAGGGCTTGCAGCGACAGGTCCTGCACACTCACCGGCAGCTCGGCGCCACTGACCTCGCCGCCACTGAGCAGCAAGTTGCCGTTGACCTGCGGGGCCAGCAAGGTGCCGGACAACCGGCCACTACCATTCAGTTGCCCGGCCAGGCGCTCGACCATGGGCACGAACGGCCGGGCAATCGACAGGTCCAGGCCGGCAAGGCGGAAGTCGCCGGACAGCGGCTTGTCCTTGCCCAATGGGTCGATGCGCGCATTCAGGGTCAGCTCGCCGAGGCGCTCGCCCCGGAAATTCAGGCGTGTATCGATACGGCGCGGCGCCAGGGTGCTGTCCAGGCGCAAGGCCTGGTAGGGGAAGTCGACCCAGCGCGCCTTGTCGCGCACCTTCAGTGTGCCGCCACTGGCATCGATGCTGAAGGTCCCCTTCGGGTCGCTGGCGGGAATGTCCAGGTTCACATCAGCATTGAGCAGCCCCTGCCAGGCAAAATCTTTCGGCAGCCATTGGGCCAGGCTGTCCAGTGGGAACTGCTTGAGGTGGTAACGCAGGCGCGGCTCCGGTGCGAGGCGTTGATCCTCGCCACACAAGCTGGCCTGGCCGGAGCGCCAGCAGTGGGCACCGAAGTCCAGCTGGCCGCTGGCCAGGCGCTGCAGGCGAGCCGGCGCCTGCAGCTGCCAGTCCTGTCCGCCGGCCTGGATCCTGCCGCTGGCCAAGCGGCCACGCCAGTCACCCTTGCTCAACTGGCCGTCCAGCCCCAGGGCGAGCTTCAACTGCGGGCCGTCAAGCCCAAGCGTCAGCGCCTGCTGGCGGATATCGCCCTTGCCGTTGGCTTGCAAGGTACCCAGGACCGTATCGCCCAGGCGAATGCCGTTGGCCTTGAGGTCGATCACGCCGCGCTGGGCATTGTCCAGGCGCGCGTCCAGGTCAAGGCGCTGAATACGGTTCTGTTCCTGGGCCAGTTGCTGCCCCAGCAAGGTCAAGGTGCCCTGCGGTGCAGCCAATGTACCGCTGACGTCCAGCCGGCCCTTGGCCTGGCCCTGAAGCCCGGGCCACAGCTGCCCCAGCCGCGGCAGGTCGAGGTCGACACGCCCGGCCAGGCGTTGTTGCAGGCTGCCACTGCCATTTATGCGGTTGTCGCCCAATTGCACCGCAAGGGCGCCGAGCGTCCAGTTTTGCCCGGCGCCTTTGGCCTCGACCTTGAGTATGGCCGGCTGGCCTCGCAGGCGGCCCTTCAAGTCAAGCTGCGCATCGAGGGTAAGCTGCTCACCCTTCATCTCGCCTTTGCTGCGCAACGGGCCGGCCAGGGTACCCGGCAGCTCGGCGAGCCAGTAGGCCGGGTCGAGGGCCGACAATTGCAGGTCGACGTCCCACGCCAGGGTATCGGCAAAGCGCACAGCGACGCTGCCGGCAGCCTTGCCCTGCCCCGCCGTGAGCGCAAGCTGTGGCAAACGTACCTGGCTCAGGTCGCCCTCGAACGGGCTGGCCAGTGTGAATGCCCCGGCAGGGCCGTCGAGGTCACCATTGAAGGTGCCTTGGTAATTGCCGTCACGGTATTGCACCTGGGCATTGAAGCGCTTGAGGGTCACTTCAGGTGGCGTTTCCAGCGGGTAAAGGCGTAGCCAGGGGAAGTCCTGCCAGTCGAGTTGGGCATCAGCCAGCAAGCCCTTTTGCCAGTCGACGCTGGCCTGCAGCTTGACCCGTTGGGCATCGCTGGCCATAAGGTCAAGGGCCTCCAGTTTCGCCCCTTTGGCATCGACCTTGCCCGCAAGCTGCAAGGCGATCGGCGCCTGTTCGGCGGGCAGGCTGGCGTTACCGGACAGCTGATAACCCTTGAGCAAGTCGCCCTTGGCATCAAGCGTGAGCTGGTTCAGTTGCAGGGTGTCTGGCAGCGATGCGGAAGGTTTGAAGGCGTCGGAGCTGATGTGCAAGGCCGCCGGGAGGTGTTCGGCCAGGGCTTGCAGCTCGCCGGTCAGCCGCGCGTTCAGGTAGCCGCTGCTGGTGCCGTCGAGCTCGAGGGTTTTCTGCAGCTCACCCTTGGCGGTCACTGCCAGTTGCCACGCCTGCCCTTGCACGGCAGGCAATTGCACCTGCCCTTGTAGCTGCACGGGCCAGTCGCCCTCGGGCTGCACGTCGCCCTGCACATCCACGTGCAGATCATCGCGTTGCAACTGCAGGCTGTCGACCCGCAGCCCCGTGGCTGTCCAGTGCGCCGCCAGGTGCAGGTCGCCCAGCAGGTCGCTGCCATCCAGGCGCAGCTGGCCAACCTTGACCTCGCCCAGCTCGATGGCCAGCGGCAGGCGCAACGCCGGCAGCTGCAGCGGGCCAGTGTCTGCAGGTTGTTCGCTCGGCGCAAAGGCCATGTCGATGCGCTGGGCGTGCAACTGATCGATGCACAGCTTGGCGCGCAACAAACAGGCTGGCGACCAGTTCAACAGCGGTGCCTGCACCTCGACCCGGCTGCCAGCGTCGCTCCAACTCAAGCGACTGGCCTGCCAGGTTCCGCCAAGGCGCCCCTGAAAATCGTTGACCTCAAGGCCCGGTACGCGCGCGAGCAGCCAACGGCTACCGCCCTCGGTACCCAGCAACATGCCGGCTGCCAGAACAACGAGCAGCACACTGCCGAGCATGCCCAGCAGAATGAATTTCAACACACGCATCACAGCTCAGGCCCCATGGAGAAGTGCAGGCGAATTCCACCGTCGTCATCGAGGGCCTTGGCCAGGTCCAGGCGCAACGGCCCGACCGGGGAGACCCAGCGCACACCAAAGCCGACACCTGTCTTGAGGCTAGGCAGTTCCAGCGTATTGAACGAATTACCTTGGTCGACGAAGGTCGCCACGCGCCACTTTTCGGTCAGCGAGTACTGGTATTCGACACTGCCCGCCACCAGGTAGCGGCCACCGATGCGGTCGCCGTCGCTGTTTTTCGGCGACAGGGTTTGGTAGTCATAGCCGCGCACGCTCTGGTCGCCACCGGCGAAGAAGCGCAGTGACGGCGGGATGTTGTTCTTGTAACCGTTGGTGGCGCTGCCGCCGAACTGCACCCGGCCAAGGAAGCGGTGGTTGTGGCCCAGGGTGGTCAGGCCCTTGAGCAGGACATTGCCGTGCAACAGGTTGGTGTCGGAAACCAGCCCCTCCTTGGCCACCTGGGTATCGAACTGCAGGCGGTAGCCGTTGTGCGGGTCTATGCGGTTGTCGCTGCGCAGATAAGAGAAGCTCACACCCGGCATCAGCAGGTTGCTCAAGCCCGAATCGTCACCCAGCCGATACTCTTCGCGCTGGTACTTGAGCGAGATCACCCGCTGCCAGCCGCTGGGCAACTTGCTGTGCCACTCGGGGCCCACTGTCAGCAATTTACTGAGCGTATCGGTGCCGGCGATTTCTTCGTTCTGGTAACCGCCCGCGAAGCGCAGCTTGTCGGTTAGCGGCGGGTCCAGCGGCACGTCGTACCATAGGCCAACGTTCTGCCGGGGTGCCGAGAGTTCCGTCTCCCAGCCATAGCTATGGCCTTGGGGGTTGACCCAATGGCGCGTCCAGTTGGCCTTGCCGCGCGGGCCGACGTCGGTCGAGAAGCCAAGGCCCAGGCCCATGGTGCGCGGCTTGCGGATATCGAGGCGAACGTCGACGGGGATTTGTTCCGCCACCGCAGCGGTAGGCGCGGCATCCACCCGCACGCCCTCGAAATAGCCGCTGGATTGCAGGTCGTTGTTCAGTTCGGCGATCAGTTCGGAATCGTAGGGGGTGCCCGGTTTGAACGACACCATGCGTTGCAGCAGGTCTTCGTCCAGCGGCGTGTCACCGCTGAACCTGACCGCCCCCAGGCGATAGCGTGGGCCACTTTGGTACACCAGCTCGATGTCGGCCACCCCGGCCTGCGGGTCGACCGCCAGGCGCTGACGGCTGAAGCGGCCGCTGAAGAACCCATAGCGCGAAGCCTGGTTCTGGATCAGCCGCTTGGCGTCTTCGTACGCGCCATGATTGAGTGGCTCGCCGGCGCGCAAAGCTTTGCTGTCGGGTACGCGAAATGCCTTCATCTCGCTGGCCGGCCCTTCTATGCGCACGGTCACGTTGCGCAGGCGCACAGGCTCACCGGGGTCGATGTGGATGATCAGCTTTGCCGGTTGGTCGGCTTTGGCGGGCGGCTGGACCTCGGTGTCGATCTGCGCCTGATAGTAGCCAAGTGCCTGCGCGGCCTTGCGCGCCTGCTCCTGGGCCCCGCGACTGAAGCGCAGCAGCGCCTCTTCATCGCGGTCACCAAGGGTACCTATATAGCCTTCGACATTGGCTTTGAGCGCCTTGTTGGCTGGCTTTACCTGCACCAGCAATTCGCTCTGGCCCCATGCTGCGAAACTGGCGGCCCAGAAAACCAGGCCCCAGGTTAGTCTTCCTGAATACGTCATGCGGCGCATGCTACCAGAGCCAGGCGCTCAAGGGAGCCGCCTGGCGCCCTTTCAGGCAATTGAGGGCATGGATGACACCGGGTTGGGATGAAAGAACACCCGCTCCCGGATTGGCCCTACAGCCACCTCGCCTATCTCTTCATAGCCCTGGCGCTGGTAAAACGCGAGGTAATGCTCGTTACCCGAGTCCAGCACCACACCTTGGGTGTTGGGGTCTTCCGCGCACCAGTCGTGCACAGCCTGTAACAATTGTTCGCCGTAGTGCTGGCCGCGGAACTGCGGGTGCACGCCCAGCAGCGGCAGCACGTGCACCTGATCGGTCGGCAGGCAGCTCATCAGCGCCGCCTGGTACTCCATGTAGCGCCGGGTACAGCGCTGGCCAGTGCCAAGCAGCATGCGCAGGCGCCATGCCCAACTGTCGGCCACCCCCAGCCTGCGCTGCGGCGGCACAATCAGCGCCAGCGCGATCAGGCGGTCGTCCAGCAGCAGGCCGATGGCGGGCAATTGCAGGTAGAAGTGCTGACGCACCCATTCACGCACCATGACCCGCAAGCGTCGTTCGTAACCTGGGCGCTGGCCCTCGAAGATGTAGGCAAAGGTGGGCTCGTGGCGGTAGGCGTTGTACAGCAGTGAGCGTGCCTCACGGCTGTAGCCGTCATCGAGCGTGCAGACGCGAGCCTGGGCGGCAGTGGCTTCGGGCATTGCGGGCAGTCCTCCTGGAATGGGCATACAGTGCCTTGGAGGTGCACCGCGGCGCTTCGTTCACCCCTGACTGCACGTTAGCAGTGCCTTTGCCAGGCCGCCACGCTGGTGATCAAGGCCGATGTCGGCTAGCATCCGGCCTTTTACCAGGATTGTCTTTCGATGAAGATCGTCTGTTTCAACATCAACGGCCTGCGTGCCCGCCCGCATCAGCTGGCGGCGCTGATCGAAAAGCACCAGCCCGACGTGATCGGCCTGCAGGAAACCAAGGTCAGCGACGATCAGTTCCCTTTGGCCGACGTGCAAGCCCTGGGCTATCACGTGCACTACCACGGCCAGAAGGGCCATTACGGTGTCGCGCTGCTTTCGCGCCAGGCACCGTTGAGCCTGCACAAAGGCTTTGCCACCGATGAAGAAGACGCCCAGCGCCGCTTTATCTGGGGCACGTTCGCGGATGCGAACGGCACACCGATCACGGTCATGAATGGCTACTTCCCGCAGGGCGAGAGCCGTGACCACCCCACCAAGTTCCCGGCCAAGCAGCGGTTTTACAGCGACCTGCAGGCGCTGCTGGAGGGGCAGTTCAAGAATGACCAGCCGCTGCTGGTGATGGGCGACATGAACATCTCGCCCCAGGACTGCGACATCGGTATCGGCCCGGACAACGCCAAGCGCTGGCTGAAGACCGGCAAATGCAGCTTCCTGCCTGAGGAGCGCGAGTGGATGGAGCGCCTGAAGGGCTGGGGCCTGGTGGACAGTTTCCGCCACCTGCACCCAGAGGTCGCCGACCGCTTCAGCTGGTTCGATTACCGCAGCCGTGGCTTTGAAGACGAGCCCAAGCGTGGCCTGCGCATCGACCTGATCATGGCTTCGCAGCACTTGGTGCCGCGCATCAAGGCAGCGGGTGTGGACTATGACCTGCGCGGGATGGAGAAACCTTCGGACCATGCGCCGATCTGGCTGGAATTGAGCTGATCGAGTGCGGCCGTTGGCCGGGGGCGGGCCCGCGCGGGCCCCGGGGCGCCCGCCGGCCCCCCCGGGCCCAGCCCGGGGCGGCCCCCCCCCCCCTCCCCCCCCCCCCCCCCCCGCACATCATCCGCCGCACTGACCAGGGCAAAGTTGTATGCCCCATGCGACCAGTAGCGCGCCTCCAACTGCCCATCGACCCGCTGCCCCTGCGGCATGCGCTCGTAACGCTGGCCTGGTGAGCGCAGGAACAGGCTGATGCGCTGGCCCGCGCGGTCCTGAAACACCAGCAACGCCGCCGGCCCCTGCTCGTTGCTCAGCAACCGCGCGCCCACCGGCTGGAAGCCGTAGCCGGTCAGGTCGGGCAATTGCCCTACCCGGTTGAAATGCCGGCCAAGCCAATCGCGCAACTGCGACGGGTCACTGGCCTGGATATCCAGCGCCTCGCTGCCAGCAAACAACCGATGCGCCTGCACCGCATCGGCCATCGGCAATTCGTTGCCTGCCAGCGTCACCTGGCGCGCTTGCCAGCCACCCAGCCCGCCCACCCCCAAAGCCAGCAGCAGCACCGCCGCCGAAGCCAAACGCCGCTGCCGACGTTGGCGCAAGCGCCGCTGCACCTGGCCCAGGTCGAGCTGCGCCGCCCCCGGCTGCTCGCCAAAGCCAGCCAACGCCGCCCGCAGGCGCCGGGCATCGTTGCGCCAGGCGTCGATGCGTGCGGCTTCCTGGGGGTTGGCCGCCAGCCACGCCTGCACCTCGGCACGGCGCGGCGGCGTGAGCCGGTCGTCGACATAGGCGTGCAGTTCGTCTTCGCTGGGAATCAGGCGTGTCATTTGAGTCTCCGCAAGGCCGGGGGCTGGGGGTTGCCCTCGGTCAGTTCACGCAAGGCGGCACGGGCGCGGGACAGCCGCGACATCACGGTGCCGATGGGGATCTGCAGCGCGACGGCCGCCTCCTTGTAGCTCAGCCCCTCGATACTGACGAGCAACAGCAAGGCGCGCTGCTCGGCCGACAAGCGCGCGAAGGCTTGCAGGTCGGCCTGGGCCAGCACAATGTTCTCGATGTTCCCGCCGAGGGCTTCCTCTTCGCGTTCGGCATGACCGAACCACGACAGCCAACGCGCATGCAGGCGTTCGCGGCGTTTACCGTCGAGAAACAGCCGATAAAGGATGGTGAACAACCAGGCGCGCAACGCATCGGCGTCGCGTTGCTGGCTGCTGCGGGCCAAGGCACGCTCGACGGTGCCCTGCACCAGGTCATCGGCACTGCCCGGCTCACGGGTCAGCCACAGGGCAAAGCGGCGCAGGCGCTGCAGTAATTCGCGCCACTGCTGTTCGTCCAGGTCGTGCATGGCTAGTTACCGGCCTTTGGGGTTATTCAGTGTATGGGGCAGACGCCTGGCAACAAAATCTATTCCCACCGGTGGAATAACTTTTCTGCTGCCGCGTCGTACCGGCATCTTCACTGAACCGGACAAACACCATGAACTCACCCTTGCATGGCCCGAAGAAGGCTTTGCGCCTGGCGGGTATCGGCGCTGTGATGCTGGCCCTGGGCGCCGGCTTTGCTTATGCCGCAGGCTGGATCGGCGGGCCGCAGCTCACCCCGCAACGCATCATCGACACCTTCGAGGCCCAGGCCGGCCACTATGCGGGCTACCGTAAAAACCACGCCAAGGGCCTGTGCGTCAGTGGCTACTTCCAGCCCAGCGGCCAGGCCGCGGCACTGTCGACGGCGCGTGCGTTCAGCCAGCAATACGTGCCGGTGATCGGCCGTTTTGCAATCGGCGGCGCCAACCCGTTCGCCCCGGATACCGCCGTGCCGGTACGCAGCCTGGCCATCCAGCTGAGCACTGACGACGGCCAGGTGTGGCGCACGGGGATGAACAACCCGCCTGTGCTGGCCGTGAGCACGCCCCAAGGGTTCTATGACCAGGTGCTGGCCAGTGCACCGGACCCTGCCACCGGCAAACCGGACCCTGCAAAGCTGCAGGCGTTCTTTGCCGCTCACCCGGAAAGCGCAGCGTTTCGCCAATGGGCTGCGGGCTACAAAGCCAGCGACAGCTTCGCCAGCACCCAGTACCACAGCATCAATGCGTTCCGCCTGATCGATGCACACGGCACTGCCCACCCGGTGCGCTGGCAACTGGAGCCACAAACCCCATTCGCGGCGCTGCCCGGCCAGGTCGATGACAAGCGGTTCCTGCAACACGACCTGCAGCAGCGCCTGGCCCAGGGCCCACTGCGCTGGACCCTGCGCCTGGTGCTGGCCGACCCGGGCGATGCGCAGGACGACCCCGCTCGCCCCTGGCCCGCCGAGCGTAAAACTGTCGATGCCGGCACCCTGGTCATCGAACAGGTGGATGCCCAGGAGCAGGGCGCCTGCCGTGACTTGAACTTCGACCCGTTGATCCTGCCCAGCGGCATTCAGCCGTCCGATGACCCGATCCTCGCCGCCCGCTCGGCTGCCTATTCGGAATCCTTCAACCGCCGCAGCCGCGAATCGCTCGGCGCAGGAGCCCACCCATGAAACCCGAAGCTTTCCACCCGCTGGCCCGCCTGCTGCACTGGCTGATGGCGATATTGATTCTGGCCATGCTGTTCATCGGCGTGAGCATGGTGGGCGACCTGTCGCTGCGCCACCCCACACTCGTCGAATTGCACAAGGCAACTGGGCTTGCACTGCTGGTGCTGGTAATCGTGCGCATCGGCCTGCGCCTGGCGCTGCCACACCCACCGCTGCCACGCGACCTGCCCGCCGTGCAGCGCATCGCCGCTGGCGCATCACACCTGCTGCTGTATGGCCTGATGCTGGCCATGCCGCTGCTGGGTTGGGCGATGCTGTCGGCCGGCGGCTACCCACGCCCTTTGCAACTGCCCGCCATCGCCCCGCACGACCTGCAGCTGTACGCAATACTTCGCCAGGCACACGGCTGGGCCGGCTATCTGCTGTTCGCCACGGTGCTGGTGCACCTGGGTGCGGCTTTGATGCATGCCCTGGTGCGCCGGGACGGGGTGTTGCGTAGCATGTGGCCAGGCCCCCTGCGGCGCAGCGAATGATGGCATGCGCCACAGGGCAGGCTCGACAAACGATAAATGCTCTCATTAAGCTGAGTGGTTTCTGCTCAACTGCCCTGGACTGCCAACATGAATGCCGCAAAGGACCCTGCCACCCTTACCCCAGCCGCCACGCTGGACTTACGCCCCCTGCTGCTGGCCACCATGGCCTGCACCATGTCGATGATGGCCTTCGTCGCCCTGATCGGGCCCATCGCCCGCCTGCTCGGCATGGCCACCTGGCAAGCCGGTGCGGCGGTGACCGTGGCCGGCGTGGTCTGGGTGCTGCTGGCCCGCCCCTGGGGCCGCGCGGCCGACCGCCTGGGCCGTCGGCGCATCCTGCTGCTGGGCAGTGCCGGGTTCACCGTGGCCTACTGGCTGTTGTGCCTGTTCGTCGAAGGCGCTCTGCGCTGGCTGCCTGGGGCGACGTTGGCGTTTGTCGGGCTGATGATCGCCCGCGGCTGCATCGGCGCCTTCTATGCGGCCATACCGGTGGGTTGCAATGCGCTGATCGCCGACCATGTCGGGCCGCAACAGCGGGCCCGGGCCATGGCGTCGCTGGGCGCGGCCAACGCCGTTGGCCTGGTGCTGGGCCCGGCACTGGCGGCGCTGCTCGCACGGCATAGCCTGAGCCTGCCGTTCCATGTGATGTCGCTGCTGCCCGCCAGCGCATTTCTGGTGCTGCTGTTCAAGCTCAAGCCGCAACCGCTGGCAGTCAGCCATGCGCCCAGCCCGGTGCGGCTGAGTGACCCACGTTTGCGCCGGCCGCTGCTGGTGGCGTTCAGCGCCATGCTGAGCGTGACGGTGTCGCAGATCATCGTCGGTTTCTACGCCCTCGACCGCCTGCAGCTGGGGCCGGCCGAGGCCGCCCAGGCGGCCGGTATTGCCCTCACCACGGTGGGGGTGGCGCTTATCCTCTCGCAGGTACTCCTGCGCCAACTGCAGTGGCCGCCGCTGAAAATGATCCGCGTCGGCGCCACGGTGTCTGCGCTGGGCTTCGCCGCTGGCGCACTGGCCACCAGCGCGCCTTGGCTGTGGGGTTGCTACTTCGTCGCCGCTGCCGGTATGGGCTTTGTATTCCCGTCGTTCTCGGCGCTGGCGGCCAATGCCATGCAGGCGTCCGAACAGGGCGCCACTGCCGGCTCCATCGGCGCTGCACAAGGTATGGGCGCGGTGATCGGCCCGTTGGCCGGAACGCTGGTCTACGCGCTTGATCCACGCCTGCCGTTCCTGGCGGTGGCCCTGCTTTTACTGCTGGTCGGGCTATGGCCAATGCCGCGCGAACGACGCGCCTGACAAGCACAGCGCGCAAGCGTGCAGAGTGTGTTTTAATGCGTCGCTCATTATTTTTAACACCTCTGATTACAAGGCGGCTATGGACACGGGGACACGACTCAAACTGGTGCGTGAACGCAACAGCCTTTCCCAACGGGAACTGGCCCGCCGTAGCGGGCTGACCAATTCGACCATCTCGCAGATCGAACAGAACCGCGTCAGCCCCTCGGTCAGCTCACTGAAAAAGCTGCTTGAAGGGATCCCGATGACCCTGGCGGAGTTCTTCAGCTTCGACGAGCCGGTACGGGAAGAGCGCTTCGTGTTCCGCGCCAGCGAGCAGCCTGACCTGGGCCGCAACGGCCTGCGCATGCTGCTGGTCGGGGCCAGTGTCGAGGCCCGGCAGATGCGCATGCTGCGCGAACTGTATGCACCGGGCGCCGACTCTGGCGAGCCGATCGTGCATGCCGAAGGCGAGGAATGCGGGCTGGTCACACGCGGCACCGTGGAGCTGTGGGTCGATGGCCAGGTCAGCATCCTCAACTCGGGCGATGGCTACTACATCCCCACAACCTTGCCGCACAGCTTCAAGAACATCGGCCAGGACGAGGCGGAGATCATCAGCGCCAATACCCCGGCCAACTTCTGATCTGGCTGTGAGCCGTCCGGCCCCTTCGCGAGCACGCCCGCGAAGGGGCCGGCACTGTCATGCACCGGCTTGCTGCCTCAGCGCATCCTCGACGAAATCCAGGCGATCCTGGCCAAAGTACATCTGCCCTTCGACAAAACAGGTCGGTGCGCCAAACACACCGCGCTCCACCGCCTCCTCCGTGGCCTGCTTCAGTGCCGCCTTCACCTCACTGTCAGTGGCCAGAGCCTGCAGTTCGGCCGGGTCGAACCCGGCCTCTCCAAGCACCTGAGCCAGCACGGCGTTATCTGCAAGGTTGCGCCGCTGCGCCCACAGCCCGTTGAACAGCGCCGCCAGCAAGGCCTCGAAGCGTTCCGGCGAGCGCAGCTGCAGGCCGATCACGCCACGCATCAAGGCCAGCGTATTGAGCGGGAACCCGGGCGGCAGCCCGAACGGCACGCCATAGCGCACCGCATAGCGCCCCAGGTCGGTGAACATGTAGCGGCCCTTGGCGGGGATCATCGCAGGCGATGCATTGCCGGTTGCCTGAAACACCCCGCCGAGCAGCATCGGCCGATAACGCAGGGTAGCGCCATGGCGGTCGCACAGCGCGGGTAGCTGGGTCCAGGCCAGGTAACTGGCCGGGCTGCCCAGATCGAAGAAGAATTCGACGGTTTTGCTCATAGCACACTCCTTTGACGAGTCGGGGGCTTACCAGCGCTCCATCCACGGGCGCAGGTCGAGTTCGAAAGTCCAGGCATCGCGTGGCTGCGCGTGCAGGAACCAGTAGCTGTCGGCGATGTGAGCGGGGTCGAGGATGCCGTCCTGGTCCTTGAGGGCGTAACGCTCGGGGAAGCTGTCACGGATAAACGCGGTGTCGATGGCGCCGTCCACCACCACATGGGCAACATGAACATTGCGTGGCCCCAGTTCACGCGCCATGCTCTGGGCCAGGGCGCGCAGGCCGTGCTTGGCCCCCGCAAAAGCGGCAAACCCGGCCGCACCGCGCGTGCCAGCGGTAGCGCCGGTGAACAGAATGGTGCCGCGTTCGCGGGCAACCATGCGCCGCGCCACGGCCTGGGCGGTAAGGAAGCCGGCAAAGCAGGCCATCTCCCAGATCCTGAAGTACTTGCGCGGTGTTTCCTCAAGAATGCTGCACGGCACATTGGCGCCAATGTTGAAGACAAAAGCATCAATCGGACCGATATCGCGCTCGATGGTCTCGACCAGCTCGGCAACCTCCTCTTCCTTGCGCGCATCCGAGCCAAAGCCGTGGGCCTGCCCACCCGCCGCACGGATTTCATCCAGCAAGGGCTGCAGCTTTTCGGCCTGCCGGCGCGTCACGCAGGCGGTATACCCCTCGCGGGCAAAGCGCTTGGCGATTTCGCCACCAGTGGCATCCCCCGCCCCGATCACCAGCACCACTCTTTGTTGTTTTGTCATGCGCGCCCCTATTGGTGAATGATCGTTTAGTAAACGAACGCTATGTTATGATCCGCGCCATCGTCAAGCCCGCGCGTAGAGGTTTCCCGTGCGCTATTCCACTGACCACAAGCAACAGACCCGTGACAGGTTGCTGGCCAGCAGCGGCGCGCTGGCCAAGCGCGGCGGCTTTGCCAGCACCGGTGTCGCCGGGCTGATGAAGGCCATCGGCCTGACCGGCGGCGCCTTCTATAACCACTTCCCGTCCAAGGACGACCTGTTTACCGAAGTGGTCCGCCAAGAGCTTTGCAACAGCCCGCTGGCGCGCCTGGCCACCCAGGGTGCCGGCCGCGAGCGCCTGGCGCGCTGCCTGCAGCAGTATTTGAGCCTCGCGCACCTGCACAACGCTGAAGGCGGCTGCCCGCTACCCCCCCTTGGCGTCGAGATCGCCCGGGCCGAGCGGCCGGTGCGTGAACAAGCCGAACATTGGCTGGTGGGCCTGCATGCCGCCTGGAGCCAGACACTGGAGGATGAGGCACTGGCCTGGGCGCTGATCAGCCAATGCGTCGGGGCGTTGGTGGTCGGGCGCATGCTGGCCAGCGAAGCCGTTCAAACCCAAGTGCTGGACGCCAGCCGCCGCTTCGTCGACAGGGCCCTGAATGAGAGCCGCTAGCCTGCTGTCTGCGTTGTTGCTGAGTGCACCGGCATGGGCCGAGCAGGCTTGCCCACCTGGGCAATATCAGGTCTGCCTGATGGGCTGCTTCTGCGCGCCGATCGACCCCGGCCAGGCGGGCCAGGTGCTCAAGGACGTCGAGGTGATGGCCTCCAGCAGCCTGGCCTTCGCGTTGCGCCAAGCCCGCGACGAAGCAACGGCCAGCGGCAGCGAGCCGATCCCGTTGCATATTCGTGCCCAGCTCGAACCCTGGTATGACTTTGCCGTGCTCGATGCGGCGCGGTACCGGGTTGGCGACGAGCAGCAGATCAGCGCCGCCAACGCCTTGTTGCAGAACCCGGATGTGAATGCGGTGACGCTGATCGACACCATCATCTTCCGCCATGCCAGCGATGCCGAGGATAACGTGGCGCTGTGGGCGCACGAGCTCAAGCATGTGCAGCAGTACCAGGAACTGGGGGTGGAGGCGTTTGCCACAGGCTATACGCGCAACTACGAAGCGCTGGAGGGACCGGCTTACAAGATCGAGGCCGAAGTGGCGAAGGCGCTGCGCCAGCGCAGTTCGGGGCAGGCGCGTTAGCGTGTACCGGCCTTGCAGGCCGGTACGACACCCTGTATTCGTCAGGATGAAGCCGTGGAGGCCTCGCCCTCCTCTACCCGGCTGGCATAGCGCTGGGCCAGCACCGCACACACCATCAACTGGATCTGATGGAACAGCATCAGCGGCAAGATCATCGCCCCGATGCCACTGCCCACGAACAGCACCTGCGCCATCGGCACCCCGGTCGCCAGGCTCTTCTTGGACCCTGCAAACAGAATGGTGATGCGGTCTTCCAGGTTGAAGCCCAGCACCTTGCCCAGCAGGCGCGTCCCTAACAGCACCACTGCCAGCAGTATGCCGCACACGGCGAACAGCCCCGCCAGGTGCTGCGGCGATACCGTGTGCCACAACCCGGTAACCACGGCCTCGCTGAACGCGGTGTAGACCACCAGCAGGATCGAGCCCTGATCCACCACCTTGAGCCAGCGCGCATTGCGCTTGACCCAGGCACCGATCCAGCGCCGCGCAATCTGCCCGGCGACGAAGGGCACCAGCAACTGCAGGGTAATCTTCAGCACCGCATCCAGCCCCGAGCCGGTATCACCACTGGCACCGAGCAACATCACCACCAGCAGCGGGGTCAGGAAGATACCGATCAGGCTGGAGGCCGCAGCGCTGCAGATGGCCGCTGGCACGTTGCCCCGTGCCAGCGACGTGAAGGCAATGGCTGACTGCACGGTGGCCGGCAATGCGCACAGGTACAACACGCCCAGGTACAGCTCGTTACCCACCAGCGGTACGAACAACGGCTTGAAGGCCAGCCCCAGCAACGGGAACATCACGAAGGTGCAGGAGAACACCAGCGCATGCAGGCGCCAGTGCCCGGCACCGGCGATTATTGCCTCGCGCGACAGTTTGGCACCGTGCAGGAAGAACAGCAGGCCAATGGCCAGGTTGGTCAACCAGCCGAAATAGACGGCGCCGTCGCCCGAGCAGGGCAGCACGGTGGCGATGAACACCACCCCGAGCAAGGCCAGGGTGAAGTTGTCGAGCAACATGCGCAAATACTTCATGACTACTTCCATCTTGTCGTTGTGCAGGGGCAGACAATAAGGTGTGGCGCTTTTTCCTGCTAACGCCGGAACCCCCACCGGTGTCGCTCAACGGACACATACCAGAAAAGGAACGCTGCATGCCCCCACTTCGCCTCGCGTCGCTCACGCTCGCCACGGCTCTGGCCTTGAGCAATATGACGGCGCACGCCGCTGACCCGTTGCAGGTGCAGGTCGACCAAGTCATCCGCCCGCTGATGCAGAAGCAGGATATCGCCGGCATGGCCGTGGCGCTGTACGTCAACGGTCAGGCGCATTACTTCAGCTATGGCGTGGCCAGCAAGGCCGACAAAAAGCCGGTTACCGCCGATACCGTGTTCGAGATCGGGTCACTCAGCAAAACCTACACCGCTACCCTCGGTGCCCTGGCCAGTGCCGAAGGCAAGCTGGACCTTGACGCCCCCGCCAGGCTCTACCAACCCGCCCTTGCCGGCACACCGCTGGGCGAGGCAAGCGTGCTCGAACTCGGCGCGTACAGCGCCGACTGCCTGCCCTTGCAGTTTCCCGACGCCGTGCAGACGCCCGAACAAGTCCTGGACTTCTACCGCAACTGGCAGCCCCGCTCCAGGCACGGCACCCAGCGCTGCTATTCGAACCCAAGCATTGGGTTGTTCGGCGACCTGGCCGCGCGTGCTCAGCAACGGCCCTTTGCCGAGCTGATGAGCCAAAGCCTGCTGCCGCAGATGGGCCTGAAACACACCTACCTGCACGTTCCGGCATCCGCCCAGGGCCTCTATGCGCAAGGCTACGACGCGCAGAACCGCCCGGTGCACGTCGGCCCGGGGCCCTATGCCGATGAAGCCTATGGCATCAAGACCAGCGCCAGCGACCTGCTGCGCTTCGTGCGCCTGCACATGCAGCCGGGCGAGCTGTCACCGGCGTTGCAAAAAGCGACTGCCATCACCCAGTCAGGCCACTTCCAGGTGGGTGCGATGACCCAAGGCCTGGGCTGGGAACGCTACCCCTATCCCACCACGCTCGAGACGCTGATCGATGGCAACGGCCCCCGGCTCATCCGTGAACCCCAAGCTGCTCGCCGCCTCGCCCCAGCGCTGCCGGTGCTAGCCGCCGCCTGGTACAACAAAACCGGCTCGACCAACGGCTTTGGTGCCTACGCGGTGTTCATTCCAGCCGAAGGCAAGGCCATCGTCATGCTCGCCAACCGCAATTATCCCAATGAAGAACGGGTGCGCGCCGCCTACCGAATCCTCACCCACATTGGGGGCTGACAGGCCGTTCAGGGTGGATTGTCCGACAAGATGTAGTGAACAAAAATATTCACTACAAAACGATTGACGCCGCCGATCGGCCTTGGGCATGATGAAGCCGTCTCCCTGATCGGGAGCGGTGGCAAGGGTATTCCAGACGGCTTGCGCGGTAACGCAGCCGTCCGTGGAGAGGGAACTGTCCAAAAGGCAGCGTGAGAAAGCCCCTGTTGCGATGCTGCGGTAGCAGCCTTGGTAGCGCGCTACATCTGTAGCGCCAACTGTGAAAACACCAACAAAAACGGGTAATGGGGGCTTTATGATGAACTTGAACAACAATCCGACCATCGACCAACTGGCTAAGCTGTTCGCCGCACGCAAGGACAGCCTCGACGACCACCTGCTGTGGGTCAACCAGACCGGCGAGGTACGCCTCGACCGCCTGCCGCCGAACACGGTCGAAGATGAATTCGAAGCGCACCTGCCCAGCATGCGCGCCCGCTTCAAGGTCTACCGCCGTGGCCAGGGCTACGTCGGCAAGAAGGCCGCCGCCGACACCGAATTCGTCGGCCGCGTGCTGCAGACCCTGCAACAAGAATGGCCCGCCGCCCGTGAGCGGCAGGCAGTCAAGGTGATCGAGCCGCTCAACTGATTGGTCAGTAAGCAGCCTCACCACTTCCAGAGCCCGGCCCGCATAGGCCGGGCTTTTTCATGCCTGCCGACGCTGGCGTTGCCGAGGTGGCAACGCCAGCGCACCGGTCGCCAACGCCCTGGCCCGGTCGACACCCCACACCAGGGCCCGGGTCATGGTCTCGCCTGGCCGTGCTGGGTAGTACTCTTCCAGCAACGCCCTGCCATCCTGGCCATACAGCCCAAGAAACAGCTGCGTGGCGCCAAGCCGTGACAGGCGCACCTGAACATCCAGGGTAGTGCCGTCACTGAGCGCTTCATCATGGCAGCGGCTGTGCAATTGCGTATCGGCCCACTGCCAATAGGTCTCTTCCCTGACTCGCATGGATCACAATCCTCCTTTCCTGAAATTTCACGCAAGAAAAGCACAGCAATTTCGATTCGACGAGCGCTACCCACCAATACCATGAGCAGGGTCAATCAAGGCCAACAAAAACCCCGCCAGCGGGCGGGGTTGTGTGAACGGGTTCACTTTCTGGTCGGAACCCGCGGCGTGAAGCGGCCCTTTTTGCTGCGCTGCAGATGTGCCGGCTGCAGCTGCTCCGAATCGTCCAGGGTCATGTGGGCGAAGCCCAGGCGGAAGGCCGCCTGACCGCAACGCACCTGGCTGTTGATCGGGAACGCATCATTCATGTCTTCGAAAAAGGACTCACTCATGCCCTGTTCTCCCTTCAGTGGCGACCGCGCCGGCACGTTGAGCGTTGCCTGGAAAAACGCGACCTGTGAAAAAGAGACTAGCCGGTCACATGCGGACTGCCCGGCCAAAAGCGCCATAGCCGACCAGTGGCATTTCGCCTTATTTCAACCGCACAGCCGTGCCCGTGGCGAACACCACGACCATGCCGCCTTGTACCGAGGGCATGCTGATTTCAAAATCGACCCCCACTACCGCATCGGCCTGCAACTGCCGTGCCCGCGCCATGAGTTCTACGGTTGCCTGCTCACGGGCCTCGCGCAGTGCGCTTTCCAGCGTCTGTGAGCGCCCGCCGAAGAAGTCGCGAAAGCGCGCGAAGAAATCGCGCACGAAGTTGATGCCCTGCACCGATTCGGAGCTGACTACACCAAGGTATTCCGCAATCGGGCGGCCTTCGAGCTGGCTGGTGGTGGAGATGATCATCGGGAAGCTCCGTTGGCTTGGCAAAAGAGGCCAAGTCTAACAAAGCGTTGGCCCCTTCGCGGCGGTCTGCCGCGAAGGGGCCAACGGGTATCAACACAGCCTTGCTTGCGCCGTGGCTAAGCCGCTACGGCAATCGTCGCGTCGATGCGCAGAGCCGATACATCCCCGGATATTGCAGAAGCAGCGGGTTTGGGTGCGAATGCAGCCATTGCATCGACAAGGTTTGCCACGCTCGGCAACGATTGCTCCGCGGCAAACAAGGATGCCTGCGCTGAAATCACCAGAGCTTCAGGCACGGCAGTCATCTCGGCTGTAACCACAGCCGGCTGCGCGAAGATGAAGTCCTCTGCTGTCACTTGAGCGGTTTCGAGCGCATCCAGGTAAAGCAACTTCACCACACTTTCCTGCCCTGCAGATGATGGAGTATCGACTGCCACGCCATGTATCTGGGCGAAGCCATTGAGGTGGAAGCGTTCATATTTGCTGATTTGCAACTCTTCGAATCGACTGATGCCTACCTGGCTCAGGTCTATCTTGTCGATACCATGCCTGAACCCGCGCAGCGTGTTTTTGTAATCACTCACACCCTCCTGCTTCGCCACCACGAACACGCTGGGCGAAACCGCGGCGGGCATGTAGATTTTTCCTGTGAGAGAAGCTACCAGTTGCCCTGAGTCGTCGCTTGTCAGCGACACGCCACCCGCGCCACCACTCAGCAGTATATTTGCGTTGACCGGTTGTTGGACCTGCCCTTCGGGATTGCCCTCGAAATACCCTGGCGAAGCGGTGAACGCCTCGAGGAAGCGGAAGTTGGCCGGCTGCAGTTCGGCGACGGTTTTACCCTGAAGCCGCAGTGTCTGCCCATTGCCAAGGTCGATCACTGCTGCATCAGCTTCCTGCTGCATCGTCAGGTCAGCAAAACTGCGGTCGCTGAAGCCAATCAGATCGATCACCTCACGAGCGCTCTCGAAAAGCTCGATCGCGTCGTTTCCATCTGCACGTTTATGGATAACGTAGCGGTCAGTACCCTCCCCGCCCCTGAGCAGGTTGTTTCCACGACCGCCATCGAGCAATGCCCCGACAGGCCCCGCTATCAAGGTATCGTCGCCATCCCCACTGATGAGGTTCTGTACGGAGCCAGGGGCGATAGTCAACGCTGCCCCGCCAATGCTGGCACTGCCGCTGATCAAATCCACCGCAATGCTGCGACTGACGGCAGCAGCATTCAACGTGTTGCGCCCTCCCGCCTTGCCGCTGCTGGCATCATCAAGCTGGGACCGCCCAGGGCTCTCGGCCGCCAGGTTCGCGTAGTCGTCTGTAAAGTAATAAACGTCATCGAGGGTTGTGGGGCTACCCGCGAGGCGCAGCGCCCAGCGCTCGAGCGTCAACGGCAGGTCAGTGCCAGCATTGCGCACCTCAAGCGTCCACTCCCCCGCCGAGCGCTCTGCGCGATGATGGGTCGACATGAACCCGTACGTGAACATGCCCGAACGCGAATCACCCAGATCGTCATCACCCGACCCCGGCGCCTTGCCCGCACGATCAAGCAGCACACTGCGCGTACCCCCAGGTGACACGAGTGTAAGCGTCATGTCGCCAAGGCGGCCCACCGTCGAGTGGATGTCGACCTCCACATGCTCCACCAGCACATCAGCGGCCATGGTCAGGGACACCGTAACCACCTGCCCAGCTGCAACCTGTTGGGCCAGCGGTTCACTGCTGGCAGTCAATAGGTGTTCATTGGCCTTGGTTGCCTGGCTGCCCCACGATTCGGCGAGGCGCACTGCCGCACGTGCGTCGACCATGCCGAAGCCGTAGTCGTGGCTGGCGTGCATGCCACCGCCATTCCAGTTGTACCCGGCGTTGTATGCCCATTGCGTGGAGGCGTCATCCACCTTGCGTGCAGACAACGCGAGGATCTGCTGCACATCCCGGTAACCAAGCCCCGCATTGGCTTGCAGCATCAGCGCCACCACGCCTGAAACGATCGGCGCGGCGAAGCTGGTGCCCTGGGTCGTACTGTAGGCGCTCCCCACTGTCGCCCCGCGCTCGGCTTCCAGGCTTACGCCACTGGACAACACATGACTACCCGGTGCGGCGACCAGCAAACTGGAACCTGGGTTGGAGAAGGGGGCGGTAGCGGCTTGCAACACCGACAGGTCCGCCCTGGCATTGATTGCCGCCACTTCAATGGCATGGCGGTTGTTGTTGGTCAACGAGCCCTGCGCACTGCCGCCTTTGTCGCGGTTGTTGCCGCCAGACGCCACGACAATGGTGCCAAGCCCCCCGCGGCCATTGGTGGCGGCGAGGGTGGTGCTGAAGGCCAGTGCAAGCGCTGTATCGATCTTGCCTTCGGGAACGTTGCCGAGCGCAAAGTCCTTGGTGAAGCCCCAGCTGTTATTGGCAATGTCGTAATTGACCATTTGCCCCAGGTTGGTCAGGTCATCGCCTTTGTTGGCCAGGTAATGCCCGCCAATCCTGGCATCGTAGGCAACACCGACACCGCCCTGATCATTTCGCGCGCCGACGATCACGCCCGCCACTTGCGTGGCGTGGTTGGACGCCAGCGTAGGCAGCGTGCCATTGGTACGCTGGGTTTGCAGCCAGACAGCATCAATGTTCGGCTTGAGGTCGGGGTGCTCGATGTCGAAGATTTCCGGTGCAACGGCAAACTCACCCCCCGGCTCGAACTGGCCGATTCTCACGCCTTTGCCTGTGAAATCTCGCCACACTGGCGCTACGTTGATTTCATCCAGATACCACTGGCGCCCCACCAACGGATCACTGGGCGAATGTGCATTGCGCAAGACAACCGTCGCACGCAGTGGCGCCGATGCACCGCTGCCCACCTCGGTCACACTCATCGAGGCATTGCCAGCCGCATCGACCAAGTCATAGCGAAAACTGACATCACCGTCATGACCAGGCAAAGGCGTGACTTCCACATCACCCTGTTCATTCAAACGCACGGTCGCACCCTTGGCATCACTGATCGACGCGATGCGCAGCGGCCCGCTGCTGTTCAGCGGCTGGTCGTTGGCCAGCAGCGTCGCGGCAGGCACCACTACCGTGGTTTCCGTCGTGCTGAACGTAGCCAGCTGCTCGTGTGCGAGCCTGTCACCCACTGGCATGGCGCCAGCGCCAAGAAGATCGACGGCGGCGATGTCTGCAAAACTCAATTTCTGAATATTGCTCAGGGTCAGGCGCCCGTCTCGACCCGCCACAGTGTCCGTGATCTGGTGCCCCGAGTCAGTACGGGTGATCAGGTATTGGTCGTGCGCACCATGCAGGCTGACCAGGTTGGTGCCCGCACCGCCATCGATCGTGGCATCACCACGCCCGGCTTCGATCACGTCATCGCCAGCCGCTCCGGAGATCTGGTCGGCGCCACCGCCGGCGTAAATGATGCTCCCTCCCGCCGATGCCTGAATGCGATCCCCCTTGGGGCCTGCGTAGATTACAGATTTGCCGGAGCCGCCAATGATGTCGTTGCGGCCAGTGCCACCGACCAGCACGTCATTGCCGCCACCCCCGATCAGCAAGCTGTCGCCGGAGCCACCCTTGATGAAAACCCCGCGCTGACCGCCGCTGGCGATGATGTCCTTACCCCGCCCTCCCTGCGCGATGGTCAACCCTGCCTTGGCCATGTTCAGGCCGACACCTTGCTCGCCCACGATCAGTGCCGTGTCCCGCCCGCCGTTGCCGTGCATGTTCGCCCAGTCGTCACTGGCGCTGATCACGAACACATCGTCGCCCGCCCCACCGTTGTAGGTGTTGCTGCCACCGCCGCCGACCAGCCAGCTGCCGGTGGGCCCTGCTGTGAGGATGTCATCGCCGGCAGCGCCGTACAGCGTTTCAACACCTAAGGCTGCGGCATCCAGCGCGCCGCCTTGAGGGGCCTGGCTCACATAGGCACGTCGGGAGGTCGGCCCGCTTGATGAAGTCAGCAACGTACCGCCTTCCTGAGCTTCGACCCGGTTGCTGACCGTATCGGCGAGGAACTTCACTGCCAGTACTTCCCGATCTTCGCCGTTGACGGTGAATGTGCTGCGGGACATCACCTGGTTTCCTTGACGCGCCTCACCCACCGTTGCGATCTGACCGGCCTTGATCTGGGTGATGCCGTGCTCCTGCAATGCTTGCAGCTCCCCGGCATCGGTACGCCCGTCGTGGTTGCCATCAACCCACACCTTCAGTTGCGCCCAGATAGCGTCTTCAGCGCTGATGACGCCATCGGCGTTGGCATCCACGCTGGCCAGCGCGGCGAAGCCATCCTTGAACGGGGTTTCGCCCGAGTTACCTTCGCTGCCGGCTTTGCCGCCGTAGTATTCGGAGAACAGCTGGCTGATGCTGCTGACCTGGCCCGAGCCATCGTCATGTACCAACATGCCGGTCTGCCGATCAACCCAGCCGGTACGGCGCAAAGCTCCGCTGTTATCAATGTCGAACAGCACACCATCTTCGATGCCGGTCAGGCCGACACCTTGACCGCTCAGGTCGAGCAGCAACGGGTCGACAAACGTGTTTACCGTGGTCATGGCTGCCAGACCATTCAGTACCACGGCGTTGCGCAGGCTGAAGTCAGGCTGTTCGCTGCCCTCACGGTAGAACTGCGCCAAGTGCTGGTTGGGACGCACATTGGGATCCAGCTGAAGCTCGCCAGGGCGGATGCCGCCAGTGGCCAGGCTGCCAAGCTGTGCGGAGGTAAAATTGGTGTTGTCGAGGGTTTTGTCGGTGAAGGCAATGCTGTGAGTTAGACGGCGGTCGACGTAGCCGTTGGAGACGTCGTTGCGGATGTCGTCCTGGCCTTGGAGATCGCGGCGGGATTCGGTTATGGGAGTGATTTCGATTTTAAAGAATTCATCCCGAGGAATTTCTGCGTCGCCTTGCTCGAACAGACGAGCGCCGATGGAGTTGAAAATCGAGGTTGCCGCTGCATTTAAAATGTCTGGCACTCCCGATGGCGACTCGACTACGGAAATCCACGCCTTCGCTCGTGAACGATTCTCATCAGATGCAACAACGGAAGTCATTGCCATAAAGCGATGAGTTTCAAGAGAAAGGAAAACCTCATCCACAATTTTCCCAGCCGATGATAGGACAGCGTTCCAATAAGGCTCCTTATCGGCCTCTTGCATCACATCGAAAACGGCTCTCAGGGTCCAGGAGTTCACCGGATAGTCAAGCTTAGCAAACCCAACTTCATGAATCGTCACTACTGCTTTTTGTGGAAGCTGCTGAGTAATTGGACCGTCAGTAATTTGTTCTTCAAGATACTCAATGTAACCACCCGCCATTACCACCCGGACGCCATCAACATCGATTTCCCCCATGGACCGGCCTGATGATGCAGCGACACTCTTCATATAGTTTATCGCCGCTACACCTGCTACCGAATCTCCACGCGCCACACCGTTAGCGAGAACTGCGTATTGATCGCCTTTTGCCGCTAGCACGTCATACATTGCGGACGGCCCATGTTCATCCAAGGCTCTCCGAGCCTCTTGCACATCTGCAAGTTCTAACCTGATCATTTAATTCCTTCCTTTTTCTCGGCACTTAACAAAAAACCATTTACAAGGGCGACTATATTCCTCCACTCGCTAAGCCTGCCTCGCAAAATCTTCAGGCTTACAAGAATATCCGCTCCGGGAAGCAGATATTTCAATTCACAGAAAGAATCTTGCCCCCAGTACCCCTTTACACAATAAGCGACGTACCTCATATGCCCATCCTCCTCCACCCAGAAGAAATCCTGCTTACCCCCTCTAGAATATCTGTCAACCCCCTCAACAAAATTCATTCCAATATTTTTGTCGTAGACCTTCTGAGCAATTATATTTTCCGGCGTATTTTTAAGATAATTGTCAAGCTTCCTCCTCAAGCCGACCTCTCCGTGACTCCAAGGCTCTATCCCTACCTTTGCACCCGTGAAATCGAGAGAAGTAGCCTCATGAAAAGACACCGCATTGAGCTCCGGCAAACTCATAGCCATATAAAGAGACACAAAATTTGCATTGCATCCTTTTTTATTTTCAATAAAACCCACCTCCCAAGAACTCTTACCCTCATACTCCGGCCAATACACCACATAACCTCTAAGAAACTCATAAACGACGCCAGACATCCTCCCGCACACCTTAGGATCTACGGGGACTCTCTCGACAGTTTCCCAAGGCTTAGAAATCACGACCGTCAAAACAAAATAACTTGCCAGCGCCACCACAACCACACCACTTACAATGCGTAGCGCACCCCACACTCCATGTAACAAAATGGATGCTGCCTTTTTATAGTTCATTTATCGCCCCCATGCTTTCTTGCGTATAGCTGCAAGAGGCTCGCCGCCGAGCCTAACTACTCAATTTGCACATACCTCACACTCCTTAAAACCCTCAACCCCCACTTACTACACGTTTGCTCTCACTTAATTTCGCTCGCAAAAGCCGCGCATTTACAAGTATCTCTTTGTCAGGCAGCTCAAACTTCAAGCTGCAGAACGAGGGACTCTCCACATACCCCATCACACAATAAGCCACATATTTCAAACACCCCTTCGCCCCCAATAACCTCCTCCCTGCGAGCAGGCTGAGCATCACTCATTCCTGGATAGCCTTTTGCCGCTAGCACTTCATACATTATGGAAGGTCCATGCTCGCAAAGGTTCTCCGAGCCTACTTAACATCTACGAGCCCTAACCTGATCATTTTATTTCTTCCTTTTTCTCGGCGCCTAACAAAAAACCATCTACAAGGGCGACTATATTTTTCCACTCGCTAAGCCTGCTTCGCAGAATCTTCAGACTTACCACTACATCCGCCCCCGGAAGCAGATATTTAAATTTACAGAAAGACGCTTGCCCCCTATACCCCCTAACACAATAAACGACGTACCTCATACGCCCCTCCTCCTCCAGCCAGAAGAAATCTTGCTTACCTCCCCTAGAATACTTATCAACCCCCTCAACATAATTCATTCCGATATTTTTGTCGTAGACCTTCTGAGCAATTATATTTTTCGGCGTATTTTTAAGATAATGGTCAAGTGTTTTCCTTAACCCCCCCTCTCCATAACTCCAAGGTTGTATTCCTACCTTCGCACCCGTGAAGCTCAGAGAGGTAGCCTCATGAAAAGACACTGGCTTGAGTTCCGGCAAACTCATCGCCATATAAAGGGCCACGAAATTTGCATTGCACCCTTTTTTATTTTCACTAAAACCCACCTCCCAGGAACTCTTACCCCTCATACTCCGGCCAAAAAACCACATAACCTCTAAGAAATTCATAAACGACGCCAGACATCCTCCCGCACACCTTAGGATCTACAGGCACTCTCTCGACAGTTTCCCAAGGCTTCGAAATCACGACCGCCAAAACAAAATAACTTGCCAGCACCACCACAACCACACCACTGAAAATGCGTAGCGCTCCCCACACCTTTTTTACTAAAGCCGACGCTAGCTTTTCATAATCCATCTATCGCTCCCCCAAGCTTTCTTGAACATGTCGCTGCAAAGGACTCAGAAAGTAACTTATGATCTTGCGCCTATCTACAATGACCTCTGCACGCACAGACATGCCCGCCGTTAACGGCATATTTTTCTCCGCCACACGCAACGATTCTTTTCCCAGCCCAATCCGAGCGCTATAAACCAGTCCCCGCCGTTCATCTTCAATCGCGTCATCTGAAATACTCAGCACCACGCCCGGCACAACCCCGTACTTGGTAAACGTGAACGTCTCCACCTTCACTTCCACAGCCTGCCCCGGGTAGACAAACCCGATGTCCTTGTTCTCAACTTTCACTTCAACTTCCACAGGCTGCCCGGTGGGCACAACCACCATTAGCGTCTGCGCAGGCGTTACCACGCCGCCCTGTGTGTGAATGGCGAGTTGCTGTACGGTGCCGTCCACCGGCGATATCAATGCCTTGAGCCGGTGACGTTGTTCGGCCTTGTTCAACTCCTGAGCCAGGGTTGCGATTCGCCGCTCGGCATCACCGAACAGGTCGAGCATGGCGCGCCTCAGTTGAGCGATGGCGCCCGCGCGGCGGTGTTGCGCTGCCAGCCGCGCAGCATTCAGCTCCTCGATGCGCGAGCGCTGGATGGCCAGTTCGCGCTCCTGCTCCAGACGGTCCTGTTCCTTTTCCAGGTAGGTATGCTTGGCCACCGCTGCCTCGCTGAACAATTGCTTGTAATCCGCCGTGAGCTGGCGGGTAATCACCGACAGTTGCTCAAGGGCCCGCGCCCGCGCTTGTGCAGACCGAATCTCCGCTTCGCGCTGGCCGATTTCGGCATCGGCCTGCTCCAACGTGGCCCGCAGTTCGAGGTATTGCCCCTGCAGCCAGCGCTGGGCGCTGGCCTGCTGCGCGGCAGTGGCCAGCGGTACCAGTGGCCCCAGAGAGGCAGGCGGCTCGTTGCTGTCCAGTGCATTCAACAACGTGGTGGCGCGCGCCTGGTCGATCTGCGCAGCCAGCAATTCGCTGCCCAGGCGCCTGATGTCGGCACCGGTCAACTGCCCTTCCAGTTCCACCAGCACATCGCCTTTGCGCACGGCCTGGCCATCGACTACATGGATCGCCTGCACCACCGCGACTTCGCTGGCCTGTATCAGCTTGCTCCTGCCGCTGGGCACGATCCGGCCCTCGGCACTTGCAACCACGTCGAGCTCACCGATACAGGCCCAGGCCAGCGCCAGGCCAATGAATGCCAGCAGGCTCCACTGCAGGTAGCGCGGCAAGGGATGCACCGGCGTTTCTTGCAGGGACAACGCCGCGGGAAGAAAGGCCAGTTCGTCACGCTCGCGGGGCGGGCCGTCCATGCTCCGGCGCTGGCGCCAGGCACCTCGCCACGCATCTTTGTAGCGCTCGGCAAGGTCGTGGAGTGCCGCGCTCATACGGCGGCCCCAAGCTGCAACCGATGGAGGTAGGCATAGGTGCCGTGTGGGTCGCTCAGCAGCTCGTCGTGGGCCCCTTGCTCGATGATCTGGCCCCGCTCCATGACCACAATGCGGTCGGCATGGCGCACGGCGGACAGCCGATGGGCAATGATGATCACAGTGCGCTGTGCGCAGATCTGCGCCATGTTCTGCTGGATGATCCGTTCGGACTCGTAATCCAGCGCACTGGTGGCCTCGTCGAAGATCAGAATGCGTGGGTTGCCGAACAGCGCGCGGGCTATGGCGATGCGCTGGCGCTGCCCGCCTGACAGGCTGGCCCCGTGCTCGCCGACCAGGGTTTCGTAGCCATCCGGCAACTCGAGGATGAACGCGTGGGCACCTGCCAGCGTCGCGGCGGTGATCACGTCTTCGAGCGGCGCTGCGGGGTTGCCAAGGGCGATGTTCTCGCGCACGGTGCGCCGGAACAGCATGTTTTCCTGCAGCACGACACCGATCTGCCGACGCAGCGATGCCACATCGGCGACGGCCAGATCAGCACCGTCGAGCAATACCCGCCCCCGCTCAGGGGAATACAACCTCTGGATCACCCGGGTCAGCGTGCTCTTGCCCGAACCCGAACGGCCCACTATGCCGATCACTTCACCGGGCGCGATCTTCAGGCTGACATCGCGTAGTACCTCGCACCCGTCCGGCCGATAGCGAAAGCACACGCGGTCCAGCTCGACCTGCCCGGCCAGTGCAGGCAGCACCGTCCCCTTGGCCTGGTTGATTTCGGTACGATTGTTGAGGATGTCGCCCAGGCGCTGGATCGATACGCCAGTCTGCTGGAAGCTCGTCCAGAGTTGGGCCAGGCGAATGATGGGTTGTGACACGCGCCCTGCGAGCATGTTGAAGGCGATCAGTTCACCGACGCTAAGCTCGCCTTCAATGACCAGGCGCGCACCCAACCACAATGTGCCGACCGTGACCAATTTGCCGATCAGGCCGACACTCTCGTTCGCCACGTTGGAAAGGTTCTGGGTCTTGAAGCTGGCCGATACATAGGCGGCCAGCTGATTGTTCCAGCGCCGGGCAATCTGTGGCTCCACCGCCATCGACTTCAGCGTGTCGATGCCGTTCACCGTCTCCACCAGAAACGCCTGATTCTCTGCGCCGCGCTGGAAGCTCTGGTCGATGCGCGCGCGCAGCAACGGGGTGACCGCCAGTGATACGAGAACGTACAAAGGTAGCGAGGCGACCACCAACAATGTCAGCCAGCCGCTGTAAAGGAACATGACGGCGATGAAGACCACTGTGAAAAGCACATCCAGCAGCAGCGTGATGCTGTTGCTGGTCAGGAAGCTCCTGATGTTTTCCAGCTCCCTCACTCGGGCAACCGAGTCCCCCACGCGCCGGGCCTGAAAGTAGGCCAGCGGTAGTTCAATCAGGTGACTGAACAGCTTGGCGCCTAGTTCGACATCTATTCGTGACGCCGTGTGCGCCGCTACATAGGCACGCAAGCCACTGAGCAAGGTTTCGAACAGGACGATGACCAGCAAACCCAGCGCAATCACGTCCAGCGTGGTCAGCCCGCGATGCACCAGCACTTTGTCCATCACCACCTGAAAGAACAGCGGTGTCAGCAGCGCAAGCACTTGAATGACCAGCGAGACGACGAGCACTTCGCCAAGAAGCCGCCTGTACTTCACCACGGCCGGAATGAACCAGGTCAGGTCGAACCGCGATAGCCCATCGGGCAATGCGGCATCGGAACGGACCATTATCAGGCCCCCGCCCCAACGGACGGAGAGCTCATCAAGGGTCAGGGTTTGTGCAGCAGCGACATGCGGGTCTTGCACCAGAACGCGTTGGTCTTCCACCCGAGCGATGATGAAATATTTACCCTGGGTGTCGACAGCAATTGCGGGCAACGGCAAATGCTGCAGCCGCTTCAGGCTGGTGTTGAGCTTCTTGGCTTTCAGGCCGAGCTGTTTGAATACACGAAGTATTGCATCATCTGAAAAGTGCTCGCCCGGTGCTACATGGGCATGTAGTACTTGTTCCGCGGAAATAGCCACGTCGTGGTAACGCGATAGCATGATGAGACACGCTAACCCGCTGTCGACTGGCCTGGCATCAGCGCCATAAAAAGGATCCGGCATTGTGCCACCTCATGTAATAAATCAACATGAGGGGATACTAGCGCGAAGCAATAGGACAAGCGTCCTACATGGGTCTGACTATGCCGTGGGAAGCTTCGCACTATTAAACGCTAGTTGTAGGAAGTTTCCGGTAGAGGAAAAAAACCACATAGGAAAACATCTATTACATCGTGAGAAAAGTTACCATCAGAATCAATCAAATGTTCGAGATCGACTCACAACACCTCTGCAAATAGATCCCTGAACCATCAACCCGCACTTGCCGCCCGCAACCGCTGCCCCAGCTTGGGCCCGAACACATTGACCAACAACCCAAGCATGACCAGCAGCGCGCCCCACCCTTGCACCGCTGTCAACCGCTCCCCCAGCAACCACGCCGAAGAACTCAACCCGATGACCGGCACCAACAAGGAAAAGGGCGCCACCTTCCCCGCCGGGTGGCGTGACAGCAGCGTGCTCCACAGGCTGTACCCCAGCATGGTGGCAACGAACGCCAGGTAGATCAGCGCCAGCACCGAACTCCAGCCAATATTGGCCAGCGCATGGCCAATACGCTCCGGCCCTTCCAGCCACCACGACAAGGCCAGAAACGGCAGCGGCGGGATCAGCCCACCCCAGATCACCAGCGCCACCAGGTCCACCGAACCGAAACGGCGGGTGATGATATTGCCCATGCCCCACATGGCACCGGCGCACAGGGTCAGCACCAGCGCCACCAGCGGTACGTGGCCGCTGTCTTCACTGCCGATCAGCGCCAGGCCGCTGGCCGCCACCAACAACCCCAGCACGCTCGCCAGGCGCAGGCGCTCACCCAGAAACAACGCTGCAAAACCGAGCGTGAAGAACGCCTGCGACTGCAGCACCAGCGAGGCCAGGCCTGGCGGCATGCCGCTGTACATGGCCTGGAACAGGAAAGCGAACTGGCCCAGGGAGATGGTCGCGCCGTAGGCAATCAGCCAGCGCCACGGCAAGTTCGGGCGCTTGACCAGCAGGATCGCCGGAAACGCGACCAGCAGAAAGCGCAATGCCCCCAGCAGCATCGGCGGCAGGCCGTCGAGACCCACCTTGATGACCACGAAATTGACTCCCCAGGCGACGATCACCACCAGGGCGATCAGCAGGTCCTTGAGCGGCATTGCTACTTCCTTCTTCAGGCGTTCTAGACATATTTCGTAACAGCATAAGGCCAATTCATATCAGCGGACCGGCACAGTTACCCATCAGCCTTGCACAACAGTCCATCTGCAAAGGCCTGCAAGCTTCACTTGACCGGACTTGTATAGACATGCTCATATCGGTGCGACGCCATTCGTGCAGCGTCCCGCCAATGGCCCTCTCCCACACAAAAACAATGAAGCGGAGCCGTCAATGTCCAGCAAATCCGTGCTCGAGCGGCGCTCGATCGATTACATTCCCGAAGCTGAACGCCATGGACGGGTGTACAGCCAATTCACCCTTTGGCTCGGTGCCAACCTGCAGATCACCGCCATCGTCACGGGGGCCCTGGCCGTGGTGCTCGGTGGCGACGTGTTCTGGTCGTTGATCGGTTTATTGCTGGGGCAACTGATCGGCGGCGCCGTCATGGCCTTGCACGCCGCCCAGGGCCCACGCCTGGGCCTGCCGCAGATGATCTCCAGCCGCGTGCAGTTCGGCGTCTACGGTGCGGCCATCCCGATGGTGCTGGTGTGCTTGATGTACCTGGGCTTCACCGCCACCGGCACGGTGCTGTCCGGGCAGGCCATCGGCCAGTTGCTCAGCGTCAGCGACAGCGCCGGCATCCTTATTTTTGCTGCCGTAATCGTCGCCGCCACGCTCGCCGGCTACCGGGTCATCCACTGGATCGGCCGGGTCGCCAGCGTGCTGGGCATCATCGCCTTCGTCTACCTGTTCAGCCGCATCCTGGTGCTCGCCGACATTGGCCAGTTGCTCGACAACCGCCACTTCAGCTGGGCGACGTTCTTGCTGGCGGTTTCGCTGGCGGCGTCCTGGCAGATCGCGTTCGGCCCCTATGTGGCCGACTATTCGCGCTACCTGCCAAGCAGCACTTCGGCGGTGAAGACCTTCTTCGCCGCCGGCCTGGGTTCGGTGATCGGTGCCCAGGCCTCGATGATCCTCGGCGTGTTCGCTGCAGCCATCGCCGGTGGCCAGTTTTCCGGGCGCGAGGTGGCCTACATCGTCGGGCTGGGTGGCGCCGGTACCACGGCGGCGCTGCTGTACTTCTGCATCGCCTTCGGCAAGGTGACCATCTCGACGCTGAATTCCTACGGCAGCTTCATGTGCATCGCCACCATCATCAGCGGTTTCCGTGGCCACCTGGCCATCAGCCGCACTCAGCGCCTGGTGTTCGTGCTCGCCATCGTCGGCGCCGCCACCTTGGTGGCATTGCTCGGCCAGCACTCGTTCCTGAGCGCATTCAAGTCGTTCATCCTGTTCCTGCTGACCTTCTTCGTGCCCTGGAGCGCGGTCAACCTGGTGGATTATTACTTCATCACCAAGGAACGCTACGACATCCCTGCCCTGGCCGACCCCGACGGCCGCTATGGCCGCTGGAACTGGCCGGGCATCAGCGTTTATACCGTGGGCGTGCTGATTCAGATGCCGTTCATCGACACCAAGCTGTACACCGGGCCCATGGTCGCCTACCTGGGGGGTGTGGACGTGTCCTGGCTGATCGGCCTGGTGGTGCCGAGCGTGTTGTATTACTGGGTGGCGCGCCGCCGCGCGGCTGACGCGCCGGCCAGCATGATCGTACCCGACGCACTGTGACTGCCATGGCGCGAAAAATCGCGGATTAAGCTCCCGTTAAGCATCACTTCATAGACTGGCCAGGAAAACGGCGCTGAGCGTTCGCCTCCATCCTGGATACTGGAGTGATGCAATATGGAAGCTGCATTGATGAGCAAATGGAAATGCCTGTCCCGTACCATAACCTATGTCGGCTGGTCGCTCTTCTGGTTGATGGTGTGGGATATCGCGGTCACCTTCGATGCCATGCTGGTAGAAGGTTACGGGATCGAGTTACCGCTCATGCCGTTGACGCTCCTGTGTTCGGCACTTGTCGTGCTGATCAGCTTTCGCAATTCCAGCGCTTACAACCGTTGGTGGGAAGCCCGAACCCTGTGGGGTTCCATGGTCAACAGTTCAAGAAGCTTCGGCCGTCAGGTGTTGACGCTCATCGACGATGAAGACGGCATCAACCCGTGCAAGGCTCTGCTGATCCGACGTCACGTGGCTTACCTGCATGCTTTGCGCATGCACCTGCGGGGCCAGAAAAATGTTGCAGCGCTGGCGCCATTGCTGCATGACCAGGACCTTGACCGGCTGGCGGCAACCCACAATCTCCCTAACGACATACTGAGCGGTTCGGCCGAGCTGATCGCTGCGCAGTTCAAACGAGGGCATCTGGACAGCATCCGCTTGGCCCGCCTCGAGTCGACCCTGGTCGACATCTCCAACTGGCAAGGCGGCATGGAGCGGATAGCCAACACGCCGCTTCCTTATCCGTACACCTACTTCCCAAGGCTTTTCAGCGCCCTGTTCTGCGTCATCATGCCGCTGAGCCTTGTGCCGACACTGGGCTGGTTCACCCCGATCGTGTCCACGGTGGTGGGCTGCATGCTGCTGGCCATGGAGCGCATCGGCACCGACCTGCAAACGCCTTTTGGCTGCAGCCAGCACAGCATTCGCACAGATGAGTTGTGCCGCAATATCGAGCACAACCTGCGGTCGATGTTCAACTCACCCGAACGCGGTGCGTTGTACCTGTGCAGCGATGTCGAGAGCCTTCAGCTGCAGCGCACCGGGGCAGCCGCCTAGCCTTTGTATGAAAAGTCTTGAGACGCAGGGCAGGCAAGGCGAAAACAGCCGAGGAAGCGGAGTGTACTGGAGTACATGAGCATTCCGAGGCTGTTTTCAACGCAGCATGGACAAGTATCAAGGCTTTTCATACACAGCCTGGCGCCGAGGGGGGTGATACCCGTGGCCTGACAGTTGCCTGGGCGCGCCGAGGCTGTCCATACTCGTGGGACCGAAGCGCCTCTCAGCCAGCGGGCCCAACCATGACCGATATCGCCGCTCAGCTTGAACCCCCGCTCCTGCCCATCGACCACCCCCGGGTGGTGGTTTTCGTCGCGTATGAGGCCATGGGCCTGCTCGACCTCAGCGGCGCACAAACGGTGTTCTGGGCCGCCACCAAGGCCATGGCCGAACGTGGCTTGCCGGGCTATCGCCTGCACACCGCCAGCCTCGACGGTGGCCTGCAGCCCACTGCCGAAGGCCTGACGGTGGCCACCGAGCGCCTGGATGATGTGATGGCCCAGGCCGTCGATACGCTGATCGTGCCCGGCGCACCGGACATTATCCGTACCCTCCCCGGCCACGGCCCGCTGGTGGCCTGGCTGCGCCGCGCCAGCCTGCACGCCAGGCGCACCGCATCGGTGTGCAGCGGCACCTTTCTACTGGCCAGCGCCGGCCTGCTCGATGGCCGCCGCGCCGCCACCCACTGGGCCATGTGCGAGGTGCTGCGCCGCGACTTCCCGGCGGTGCAGGTGGACCCTGAATCCATATTCGTCCAACACGGCACGGTGTGGACCTCTGCCGGGGTGAGTGCCGGTATCGACATGGCCCTGGCGCTGGTCGAACTGGACTGCGGCCGCGATGTGGCGATGCAGGTGGCGCGCGAGCTGGTGGTGTTTCTCAAGCGCCCGGGCGGCCAGGCGCAGTTCAGCGAGCTGCTCAAGTTGCAGGGCCAGGACTGCGCCGAGTTCGAAGCCTTGCACCTGTGGCTCAACGCCCACCTGGGCGACCCGCAACTGACCGTCGAGCGCCTGGCCGAACAGGCGCACATGAGCCTGCGCAACTTCACCCGCGTGTACAAACTCAAGACCGGCCGCACGCCGGCCAAGGCCATCGAGGTGTTCCGCCTTGAAGCGGCGCGGCGCCAGCTGGAAAACACCGACAACCACATCGAACAGATCGCCCGGCAGTGCGGTTTCGGCAGTGAAGAGCGCATGCGCCTGGCGTTCCAGCGCCACCTGGCAGTCACCCCGCGCGACTACCGCGCACGCTTCGCCCGCTGTGTGCCGCTGGCCGAAATTCAGGGTTCTTTGGCCTAGGGTGCGCGCTTCGTCGCCCGTAACATCGTTGACCGCAAACACGGACTACCTTGTTTATCCGGACCTTCCAGGAGCACAACGATGAAAAATATCCTGATCATTGGCGCAGGCTTCGCAGGCCTGTGGAGCGCCCTCGGCGCCGTCCGCCAACTGGACCTGCACGGGCGCACGGATGTCGAGGTGACGCTGCTCGCACCGCAGGCCGAACTGCACGTGCGCCCACGCTTTTACGAACCCGAGGTGCACACCATGGCGGCGCCGTTGGAGGCGCTGTTCGAAACCGTGAATGTGCGTTTTGTGCAAGGCACGGCGTTCCATATCGATGAAGCCAGCAAGCGCGTCAGCTACCGCACCCAGAGCGGTACCGAATGCAGCCTGGGTTACGACCGGCTGATCATGGCCTGCGGCAGCGTGCTCAACCGGCCGGACATGGTCGGCATCGAGCATGTGTTCGATGTCGACAAGATCGACAGCGCAGCGCGTCTTGAGGCGCACCTCAAATCGTTGGCCAACCAGCCCGACACGCCCGCACGCAACACCGTGGTGGTGGCCGGCGGCGGCTTTACTGGCATCGAGACCGCGACCGAACTGCCGGCGCGCCTGCGCGCCATTCTTGGCGAGCAGGCGCAACCGCGGGTGGTGGTGATCGACCGCGGGGCCAGGATTGGTGCGGCCCTGGGCGACGGCATCCGCCCAGCCATCGAGCAGGCATCCGAGGCGCTGGGCGTCGAATGGATCTGCGGTGCTACCGTAGCGTCGGTAGACCGCGACGGTGTGCTGCTGGACAACGGCCAGCGCATCGACGCGAGCACGGTGGTGTGGACCGTGGGCTTCAAGGCCAACCCGTTGACCGAGCAGATCAGCGGCGAACGCGACCGCCAGGGCCGCTTGCATGTGGATGGCAACCTGAAGGTCAAGGGCAACGATGCGGTGTACGCGGCGGGTGATGTGGCCTATGCGGCGTGCGATGAAGCCGGCAACTACGCGGTGATGTCGTGCCAGCATGCCATCCCGCTGGGCCGTTATGCGGGGAACAATACCGCAGCCGAACTGATCGGCGTGGCACCGATGACCTACAGCCAGCCCAAGTACGTGACCTGCCTCGACCTGGGTGCCTGGGGCGCGGTGTATACCGAGGGCTGGGAGCGCACGGTGTCGCCGCCGACGGACAAGGCCGAGGCCAAGCTGCTCAAGTCCCAGATCAACACGGTGTGGATCTATCCACCAGCCGCCAATGACCGCGCTGCGGCACTGGCGGCGGCAGACCCGACCATTCCAGTGGCGTAGTCCACGCAGCGCCTGCGGGGGCGGGCCCGCCCGCTCCTGCAGCGCCCATTGCATTTGCACATCGCACAGAACCCATGGCATAGATGCAGGTCCACGTCTGTACGTGACCGTATTGCGCCTTCGAAGGAGTTCCAGGCATGAGCAAGCACCCTTACGTCCCGCCCAAGGTCTGGCGCAACGACGCAGCCTCCGGTGGCCAGTTCGCCAGCATCAACCGGCCGATCGCCGGCCCTACCCATGACAAGGACCTGCCGGTCGGCAAGCAGCCGCTGCAGCTGTATTCGCTGGCCACCCCCAACGGCGTGAAGGTCACCATCCTTCTTGAAGAACTGCTCGCCCTTGGCCACAGCGGCGCCGAGTACGACGCCTGGCTGATCCGCATCGGCGAGGGCGACCAGTTCTCCAGCGGCTTCGTGGGGGTCAACCCCAACTCGAAGATCCCCGCCCTGCTCGACCGCAGCGTCGAGCCGCCGGTACGGGTGTTCGAATCGGGCTCGATCCTGCTGTACCTGGCCGAAAAGTTCGGTGCGCTGCTGCCCAAGGCGGCCGCTGCACGCACCGAAAGCCTGAACTGGCTGTTCTGGCAGATGGGCTCGGCGCCGTACCTGGGCGGTGGTTTCGGCCACTTCTATGTCTATGCGCCGGAGAAGATCGAATACGCCATCAACCGTTTCACCATGGAAGCCAAGCGTCAGCTGGATGTGCTGGAGCGCCGCCTGGCTGAAAGCCGCTACCTCGGTGGCGATGAATACAGCATTGCCGATATCGCCGTGTGGCCCTGGTATGGCCAGCTGGTGCGCGGCAACCTGTACGACGCTGCGCAGTTTCTTGCGGTGCAGGAGTATCCGCACGTGCAGCGTTGGGCTGAAGACATTGCTCAGCGGCCAGCGGTGCAACGGGGTACCCGGGTCAACCGCACCTGGGGCGATGAGCAAAGCCAGGTGCCCGAGCGGCATTCAGCGGCGGACCTGGCCTGAGTGTATCGGGGCCGCTTGGCGGCCCCCTTCCGACCGGTCCGGCGCCAAGGCCGCTGCCACAGATTTGCACTGCGGGCTGGCGGGACGAAACGCGCCGACAATGCCTGGTTGCAAAAATCCATTTGCCCCGGCGCAAACCTGCGCCCCCCGTGCCCTTCTTGTACACTCCTCGCAAAAGCCCCCACCTGCACAAATTTTGGTGAAAGCATGATCGAGGTAACCGAGGTTTCCATTGCCGAGCTGCGCGACGCGCTCGAAGCCGGCCGCACGACGGCGGTCGAGCTGGTCCAGGCCTACCTGGCGCGTATCGACGCCTACGATGGAGCCGATACCGCCACTGCGCTGAACGCCGTGGTAGTGCGCAACCCAGAAGCACTCAAAGAAGCCGAAGCCTCCGACGCCCGCCGCGCCCGTGGCGAACTGCTCGGCCCGCTGGACGGCATCCCCTACACCGCCAAGGACAGCTACCTGGTCAAAGGCCTGACCGCCGCCTCCGGCAGCCCGGCCTTCAAGGACCTGGTCGCCCAGCGCGACGCGTTCACCGTCGAGCGCCTGCGCGCGGGCGGCGCCATCTGCCTGGGCAAGACCAACATGCCGCCCATGGCCAACGGTGGCATGCAGCGTGGGGTTTATGGCCGCGCCGAAAGCCCGTACAACGGCAACTACCTGACCGCACCGTTTGCCTCCGGCTCGTCCAACGGCGCCGGTACCGCAACCGCCGCCAGCTTCAGTGCCTTTGGCCTGGCCGAGGAAACCTGGTCGAGCGGCCGCGGCCCAGCTTCGAACAACGGCCTGTGCGCCTACACGCCGTCGCGCGGGGTGATCTCGGTACGCGGCAACTGGCCGCTGACGCCGACCATGGACGTAGTGGTGCCTTACGCCCGCACCATGGCCGACCTGCTGGAAATCCTCGATGTCGTGGTTGCCGACGACGCCGACAAGCGCGGCGACCTGTGGCGCCTGCAGCCATGGGTACCGATCCCGGCAGCTTCTTCGGTGCGCCCGGCTTCCTACCTGGCCCTGGCCGTTGATGCCAGCACCCTCAAGGGCAAGCGTTTCGGCGTGCCGCGCATGTACATCAATGCCGACGCCGAAGCTGGCACCTCCGAAAAACCTGGCATCGGCGGCCCGACCGGCCAGCGCATCAACACCCGCGCGACCGTCATCGACCTTTGGCAGCAGGCGCGCCAAGCCCTGGAAGCGGCCGGTGCGCACGTCGTGGAAGTGGACTTCCCGCTGGTGTCCAACTGCGAGGGCGACCGCCCGGGCGCCCCGACCGTGTACAACCGCGGCATCGTCAGCAAGCAATTCCTCCACGACGAACTGTGGGAGTTGTCCGGCTGGGGCTTCGACGACTTCCTGCGCGCCAACAACGACCCCAAGCTCAACCGCCTGGCCGACGTCGATGGCCGGCAAATCTTCCCCCACGACCCCGGCACCCTGCCCAACCGTGAGGATGACCTGGCGGCCGGCATGGACGAATACGTCAACATGGCCAAGCGCGGCCTGAAGACCTGGGACCAGATCGAAACCCTGCCCGACGGCCTGCGCGGGCTGGAAAAAACCCGCAAGCTTGACCTGGAAGACTGGATGGACGCCCAAGGCCTGGACGCGGTGCTGTTCCCCACCGTCGCCGACGTGGGCCCGGCCGATGCCGACGTCAACCCGGCATCGGCGGACATCGCCTGGAGCAATGGCATCTGGGTGGCCAACGGCAACCTTGCCATCCGCCACTTGGGCGTACCGACCGTCACCGTGCCAATGGGCGTGATGGCCGACATCGGCATGCCGGTGGGCCTGACCTTCGCCGGCCGCGCCTACAGCGACAACAACCTGTTGAGCTTCGCTGCGGCCTTCGAGGCCACCGGCTCGCGCCGAATCATCCCGCCGCGTACGCCTGCTTTGGGGTAATCGTGCGCTGAAGGTTTGCGCCATTGCCCAAATCGAGCGCCGCCCACGCGGCGCTCGATTTCAACCTCATCACAGATTCAACGACATACACCCCGCAGCCCGCGTTACCATCCAGCTCTTACTGAAGCATGGAGCTACGTGATGACGCTGCATATCCACACCCCCCTGATCGAATCCCGCCCGCTGTCACTGGCCGCCGGCCGTACCGTGTGGCTCAAGCTCGACGCGCTGCAGCCGTGCGGTTCGTTCAAACTGCGCGGGGTCGGCCATGCCTGCGAAGTGCACCATGCCCGTGGCGCACGGCATTTCGTGTCCTCGTCCGGTGGCAACGCCGGCCTTGCGGTGGCCTATGCCGGCCGCAAGCTTGGCGTGCCGGTGACCGTCGTGGTGCCTGAAACCACCACCGAGCGGGCCAAGGAACTGTTGCACCAGGAGGACGCCAAGGTGGTCGTGCATGGCAGCTCCTGGCAAGAGGCCAACGCGCTGGCACAAACCCTGGTCGGCCCCGACGATGCCTTTATCCACCCGTTCGATGACCCGTTGCTGTGGGCGGGGCACGCCAGCCTGGTGGATGAAGTCGCCGCGAGCGGATACAAGCCCGATGCGGTGGTGCTGTCGGTGGGCGGCGGCGGCTTGCTCAGTGGTGTGGTCGAAGGGCTCAAGCGCAACGGTTGGAGCGATGTGCCGGTGCTGGCGGTGGAAACCGAGGGCGCAGCATCGCTGCATGCGGCAGTGCAGGCGGGCCACCCGGTGGAGCTGGAGCGCCTGGCTTCGGTGGCGACTTCGCTGGGCGCCAAGCGTGTGGCCGATCAGGCCATGGTGTGCGTACGCGAACACCCGGTGCACAGTGTTCTGGTCAGTGATCGCGCAGCGCTCGAGGCATGCGAGCGGTTTTTGGCGGACCATCGGGTGCTGGTGGAGCCGGCCTGTGGAGCGGCGCTGGCGGTGGCTTACAACGCCGAAACGCTGGGTGATTACAGCAATGTACTGATTGTGGTCTGCGGCGGCGCGACGGCGACGCTGGGGCAGATTCAGGCGTGGTTGGAGCAGGTCGACTGACTGACTGTTCCGGCCTCATCGCGGGCAAGCCCGCTCCTACAGGGGCGGCGCTGGGTATGTAGGGGCGGGCTCGCGCGCGATGAGGCCGAACTGTCAATCCAGTAACGGAATGATCCGCGGTACCAGCCGCTCCCCCTCGATTTCGATCACCGCTACTGTCACCGGCAACTTGAACCGCCGCGGCCCGGCACTGCCGGGGTTGAGATAGAGCCGCCCTTCCCGCCAGTCGATCAGCGGTTTGTGCGAATGCCCGGTAATCACCACCCGCACCGGCTCATCCAGTGCCGCCGGCACATCGGCGATGTCGTGCACCAGCAGCGTCTGCCAGCCGCCCATGTCGAAACGCAACACATCGGCAAGTGGCGCCGCCCAAGGCAGTTTCACATCGTTGTTGCCCCGCACGATCTGCAAGGGCGCCAGGGCCTCGAGCACCTCGATGACCTGCGGTTTGCCGATATCCCCTGCATGCACGATCAGCTCGCAGCCCACCAGCGCATCGACCGCTTCGGGGCGCAGCAAGCCGTGGGTATCAGCGATGACGCCAACCCTCATGCACAGCTCCTGTACGCATCTGCTCGGTATCGGTTACTCATCGGATTCTTCCTTTATCTGCAGCGCCAGCGCTCAGGATGTCACATAGCGTTGTTCCAATGAGCCTTCGGCCTTCGGGAAAATTCCCGCCCAACGGCAAAGACCGCGACGAAATGCTTATCTCGCCCTTTCGATCTGTAGCAAGTGAAGGCACAATGCGTGTCCTTTTTTTGGCCGGCCTGGCCGGGGGCCTTTAAATGATCAAGACGCCGTATTACCTCATCGACAAAACCAAGCTGCTGAGCAACATGGAGAAGATCGCGTACGTGCGCGAGAAGTCCGGTGCCAAGGCGCTGCTCGCCCTCAAGTGCTTCGCCACCTGGTCGGTGTTCGACCTGATGCAGCAGTACATGGACGGCACCACCTCTTCGTCGCTGTACGAGCTCAAGCTCGGCCGCCAGAAGTTCGCCGGCGAGACCCACGCCTACAGCGTGGCCTGGGCCGACGACGAGGTCGAGGAGATGCTCGAGAACTGCGACAAGATCATCTTCAACTCCATCGGCCAGCTGCAGCGCTTTGCCGAACAGTCCGAAGGCAAGGTCCGCGGCCTGCGCGTCAACCCGCAGGTGAGCAGCTCCGACTACCTGCTGGCCGACCCGGCGCGCCCGTTCAGCCGCCTGGGTGAGTGGGACCCGGAGAAGATCGAAAAAGTCATCGGGCAGATCTCCGGCTTCATGTTCCACAACAACTGCGAGAACGGCGACTTCGGCCTGTTCGACAAGATGCTCACGCACATCGAAGAGCGCTTCGGCCACCTGCTGCACAAGGTCGAGTGGGTCAGCCTGGGTGGCGGCATCCACTTCACCGGCGAAGACTACGCGGTCGATGCGTTCTGCGAGCGCCTCAAAGCCTTCTCGGAACACTATGGCGTACAGGTCTACCTGGAGCCGGGCGAAGCCGCCATCACCAACAGCGCCTCGCTGGAAGTGACCGTGCTCGACACCCTGTACAACGGCAAGCACCTGGCCGTGGTCGACAGCTCGATCGAAGCGCACCTGCTCGACCTGCTGATCTACCGCCTCAACGCCAAGATGGCGCCCAACGATGGCGAGCACACCTACATGGTCTGCGGCAAATCGTGCCTGGCCGGTGACATCTTCGGCGAGTATCAATTCGACCGTCCGCTGGCCATCGGCGATCGCCTGTCGTTCATCGACACCGCGGGTTACACCATGGTCAAGAAAAACTGGTTCAACGGTCTGAAAATGCCTTCCATCGCAGTCAAGCAGCTCGACGGCAGCGTCGAACTGGTGCGCGAGTTCGGTTTCGAAGACTACGTTTCGAGCCTGTCGTAAGACCGGCCCTCAAAAGTAAGGAGCAACAGGTAAATTGAAGAAGAACGTTCTTATCATTGGTGCAGGAGGTGTCGCCAAGGTGGTGGCCCACAAGTGCGCGCAGCATAACGACGAACTGGGTCGTATCGCTATCGCGTCACGGAACATCTCCAAATGCCAGGCCATCATCGACAGCGTCAAGGCCAAGGGTAGCCTCAAGGTACCCGCCGACATCCAGGCCTTCTCGCTCAACGCCCTTGATGTCGAGGCCACCAAGGCCCTGATCCGCGAGACCGAATCGCAGATCGTGATCAACGTGGGCTCCGCTTTCCTCAACATGTCGGTGCTGCGTGCCTGCATCGATACCGGTGTCGCCTACCTGGACACCGCCATTCACGAAGAACCGGGCAAGATCTGCGAGACGCCGCCCTGGTACGGCAACTACGAGTGGAAACACCTCGAAGAGTGCCAAGAAAAGAACATTACCGCCATTCTCGGCGTCGGTTTCGACCCGGGTGTGGTGAACAGCTACGCAAAACTTGCGCAGCAACAGTATTTCGACAGCATTGATTCGATCGACATTCTCGACGTCAATGCCGGTTCGCATGGCAAATACTTCGCCACCAACTTCGACCCGGAAATCAACTTCCGCGAGTTCACCGGTCAAGTATGGAGCTGGCAGAACAGCCAGTGGACCAGCAACACCATGTTCGAAGTCAAGCGCACCGACGACCTGCCGGTAGTCGGCTCGCAAAACCTGTACCTGACCGGTCACGACGAGGTCCATTCGATCTCGAAGAACCTCAACGTACCGAACGTGCGCTTCTGGATGAGCTTCGGCGAGCACTACATCAATGTGTTCACCGTGCTGAAGAACCTTGGCCTGCTCTCCGAGCAGCCGGTCAAGACTGCCGAAGGCCTGGAAGTGGTACCGCTGAAAGTGGTCAAGGCCGTGCTGCCTGACCCGGCTTCGCTGGCCCCGGGCTACACCGGCAAGACCTGCATCGGTGACCTGGTCAAGGGCACCAAGGATGGCCAGCCGCGCGAAGTATTCATCTACAACGTGGCCGACCACGAAGAAGCCTACGCCGAGACCGACAGCCAGGGTATCTCCTACACGGCCGGTGTACCGCCAGTGGCCGCGGCCCTGCTGGTCGCCCGCGGCGAATGGGATGCCAAGCGCATGGTCAACGTCGAGGAGCTGCCAGCCGAGCCGTTCCTCAAGGCGTTGGACGTCATGGGCCTGCCGACCCGCGTAAAAGATGAAAAAGGCGATCGTCCCTGGGACGCTGAAGCCTAAGCCGCATGTCTAGTCCTGAAATAGGTTTACATCTGTTCAGGTAGGCCGACAGGCCTCAAAACGCCCGATGCACAGCATCGGGCGTTTTGTTTTTCAGGGCCATATGAGGCCGTTCTG
>NZ_JBFPFX010000033.1:0-75583 GCF_047978245.1 Pseudomonas sp. LFS044 | reverse complement strand
GGCTCCCACAGGGTTCAGCAGCGCTGCGCACATTGTAGGAGCCGGCTTGCCGGCGATGAGGCCACCTCGGGCTGCAGATAAACTCAGCGCCATGGCCAAGGCACTGATGGCTGATGCGGAGCTGGGCATGGGGCACTGACAATAGCGGGCAGCATGCCGCTGACCCATTGTGTACTGCCGAAAAGCGGGCATTAAAAAGCCGGCTTGTGGCCGGCTTCTCGGGGACGCTTCCGACTAATTTATGGTAAGTCGCAACCGCCTTAACTGTGTGGTCGCAAGGACCTGATAGAGATGGCCAACGCCCGTATGGGGTGTCGCCGAGCCCTCTGCTACGCGGCTTGCGCCGGTAGGGGCTGAATGTGCCGCGTAGCATACAAGGGCCGGTGCAGGATGCCCAGCAAAAAATGGCACAGGGTGTTTCAGTCTGGGCGTTGCTGGCGGAAATGCGACCAGTGGAATACCCAGCCGAGGACCTGCAGTTGCTGGGCCTGGCGTTGGGCGGGGGTGTAGCGTTCCACGGTGTAGTTGTGGCGGTCGTGGCTGTGCAGGCACAACGTGCCGTTATGCCCGAGGCTGAGGCTGTTCACCCTGACCGCGCCATTGTGCAGCAGGGCATAGGTTTCACCGTCGATCACTTGCGTCAGGCTGACATCGATGACAAGGATGGCGTCGCGGGGGACCCATGGCGCCATGTTGCCGGCTGGCATGGCCAGGCACGCGGCGTTGGCGGGCGCGACGCCCAGTGCCTTCAGTGCCTGGGCCGGCAGCCGCAGGCAATGGTTGTCGAGGGCAGCGAGTTGGCCATCCTGCACTTCGTAGAAGGGGACATGCAGCAGTTGGGTCGCCGGGGTCAACAGCGCGGTTGGCAAGGCATCCCGGGTTGGTTGAACCGCGCAACTGCGCAGGATCGAACTGGGGTGCTTGGGGCCTTCGCCGCTGCGCAACCAGCGACGGTGCACGCAGAACAGGTCGGCCAGCTCGTCGAGGCGAGCCAGGGGGATGCCGCGCTTGAACCAGTTGTTGACGTGCTGGGGTGTGACACGGCGCTGGGCGGCGAAATCGGAAGGGGTCAGGCCACACTCGTGGAGGAGGGCTTTGAGGCGGTCACCGGATGTGTTCATGCGGCCGAGTGTAGCGGCGGTGTGCGAGCAGCGATATGAACCGGGTGTTGACGCAACGTGTACGAAAAGTCCCTGGCTGTAGGGCGCTGGATTAGGAATGCGTAGGATTTTTTACTGCCCGCCGAGCGCCCACAAAAAAGCCCCAGCTCGGCGGTAATCCTTTTCACTTGAGAATGCCGGGGCCGCAGAGCGGCCCCGGCAGTCTTGAGTGAACAGCCGAGGCGGGGCTTTCTGCAATCGGTATCAGCCCTTGTAGGCAGCGACCGATTTGGTGATCGCGGCGCGGGCGGCGTCGGCGCCGTCCCAGCCTTCGATCTTGACCCACTTGCCCTTCTCGAGATCTTTGTAGTTCGCGAAGAAGTGCTCGATCTGCTGAATCAGCAGGGCGGGCAGGTCGGTGTATTCCTTCACGTCAACGTACAGCTGCGACAGCTTGTCGTGCGGAACAGCGATGACCTTGGCGTCGCCGCCGCCGTCGTCGGTCATGTTCAGGACGCCGACCGGACGGGCGCGGATGACCGAACCTGGGGCAACCGGGTATGGGGTAACGACCAGCACGTCCAGCGGATCACCGTCGTCGGCCAGGGTGTTGGGGATGAAGCCGTAGTTGGCTGGGTAGAACATCGGGGTAGCCATGAAGCGATCGACGAACAGGGTGTCGCTGTCCTTGTCGATTTCGTACTTGATCGGCGCGTGGTTGGCCGGGATCTCGATGGCGACGTAGATGTCGTTCGGCAGGTCTTTGCCAGCCGGAATCTTGCTGTAGCTCATTGGGCAGTGCCCCCGTGTTTGGTCAAAAAGTGGCGGCGATTATAGGCACATTCCGCCCGTGCATGCCACGCCCCACCTGATGCGCGGGCGCATCAGGCGTGGCTTTCGCGGTAGTCCGGGTGCTCGGCCTGCAAGCGTGTCAGGCGCGCCAGCGGGTCCTGGCGGTAGAACAGCGCGAGCTGCTGGTACACCTGTGGATAAGCCTGCAGCAGCAGGTCGGGGGCGCTGAAGAAGTATTCGCTGCTGACGGCGAAAAATTCCGCCGGGTTTTCGGCCGCGTACGGGTCGATGAGGGTTTCGGCGTCCGGGGCGGCGTCCAGCTGGCGGTTGAGGTCGTCATAGGCTTGCTGCATGGCCGTGGCCCAGGCTTGCACCTGCATGCCGCTGTGCAGCGGTGGCAGGCCGTTGGCATCGCCGTTGAGCATGTCGAGCTTGTGCGCCAGCTCGTGGATCACCAGGTTGTAGGCTTCCCAGCCGCCGCTGGCCAGCACCCCGGCCCAGGCCATGATTACCGGGCCTTGCTGCCAGGCCTCGCCGCTGTGCTCGGCGTCCCACACATGCTCCACACCACTGGCGTCGCGATGGCGCTGGGGGCTCTTGAAATCGTCGGGGTAGAGGATGATCTCGTGGAAGCCCTGGTACCAGTTCAGCTCGCCCAGGTGCAGCAGCGGCAGTTGGGCTTGTGCGGCGAGGAACAGGCGCTGCTCATCGCCCAGCTCCACCCCAGGCAGGGTGGTCAAGTGCTTGTCGAGCAGGAACAGGATGCAGGCTTCGCGTAGCCAGCGGTCTTCGTCATCACTGATGCCGTCAAGCATCGGCAGGCGTTCGCGCACCGCCTGCCATTGCTGCGGGTCGACCGGGTAGCGCGCCAGGGTGCGTTTGCGCCGCCAGGCGCTGAACGACCACATGCCTGCTGTCAGTGCGCCTTGGCTGTGCGGCCAAGGCGGCCACGCAGCAGGCCCAGGACCATCGGCACCAGCGACAGGAAGATGATGCCGACCACCATCAGCGACAGGTGCTGCTTGATGAATGGCACGTTGCCGAAGAAGTAGCCGAGGGTCACCAGGCCGCCGACCCACAACAGAGACCCGGCGACGCTGAAGCCCAGGAAGCGCGGGTAATGCATGTGGGCGATGCCGGCGACGAACGGTGCGAAGGTCCGCAGGATGGGCAGAAAGCGCGCCAGGGTCACGGTCTTGCCGCCATGGCGTTCGTAGAACTCGTGGGTGCGCTGCAGGTAATCGCGGCGGAAGATTTTCGAGTTGGGGTTGTTGAACAGCCGTTCGCCCGCCGTTCGCCCGATCACGTAGTTGGTGCTGTCGCCCATGATTGCCGCAGCCATCAGCAGGCCAGCCAACAGTACTGGGTCCATGCCGCCACCGGCGGCCACGGCACCGGCGATGAACAGCAGCGAATCGCCCGGCAGGAACGGCATGACCACAAGGCCGGTCTCGCAGAAGATCACGGTGAACAGGATGGCGTAGATCCAGGGGCCGTAGTTGGTGACCAGCAGATCAAGGTAGGCATCGAGATGCAGGATGAGGTCCAGCGGGTTGAAATCCATGTACAGCACCTGTGTTCTTGACCCGCAGCTACGGGCGCGCGGACCTGCGGGAGGGTAAATTTTCACACATGTCAGGAGGGGGCATTATACGGCTATGTAGGAAACATGCCCGGGGAGATTGTAGCGGGGGGTTACTGGGCGGGCTGCAGCTGCCTCATCGCGGGCAAGCCCGCGATGAGGCCAGTAGGTTCAGTCCAACGTAATTGGCAGGATGTAGCTCTCGAACTCAGTGTCCTTGCGAAACCCAATCGACTCATACGTCTTGCGCGCCGCCTCGTTATTCGCACTGGTCGATACCCGCATACGCACGGCCTGGGTGTCCTTGGCCATTTTCCTGGCCTCACGCATCAGGTGGTCGGCTACCAGCATGCGCCGCGAGTCTTCGGCGACGTAGATATCGTTGAGAATCCAGACGCGCTTGAGCGACAGCGACGAGAAGCTCGGGTACAGCTGGCAGAAGCCCAGCAGCTTGGCGTCGTCGTCATCCGGCAAGGCCAGGTAGATGACCGATTCGTCACGCTTGAGGCGGGTTTCGAGGAATTTGCGCGAGCTGTCCGGATAGGGCAGTTGGCCGTAGAACTCGCGGTATCTGACGAACAGCGGGGTGAGCAGGTCGAGGTGTTCCAGGGTTGCCTTGATGATGCGCATGTGCGGCCCTCAGAGTCCATTTGGGGAAACAGCGGAATGCCAGCAGCTTTCAAGCGCATGCTGCCCCAATGCGGGCCAGAAGCGCAATCCGCCTTCCGTGACATGTTTTATTACCCTTCGCCGAGTAGGAAGTTTCCTTTTTGTGTGGGGGTGTTTTCACTGTCGAGCGTATGGACCTCCGCCTCATCCTTCAGACTCACGCCCGACAACTGCCTGCGGCAGGCCTCGCGCATCAGGTAAAGCAGGCGATGTGCGGCCATGCCGTAGCTCAAGCCCTCCAGGCGCACGTTGGAGATGCAATTGCGGTAGGCGTCGGTCAGGCCGACCTTCGGCGCGTAGGTGAAATACAGGCCAAGGCTGTCGGGGGAGCTAAGGCCGGGCCGCTCCCCGATCAGCATCACGGTCATGCGCGCACCGAGCAACTGGCCGACTTCGTCAGCGACCGCCACTCGGCCTTGCTCCACCAGCACCACCGGTGCGCAGGTCCAGCCATCGGCTGCTGCCTGTTCCTCGAAGCGGGCCAGAAACGGCAAGGTGTGGCGGTGCACGGCCAGGGCAGAGAGGCCATCGGCGACCACGATGGCCAGATCGAACCCGCTCGGGTTGGCCTGGGCATGCTGGCGCAGCTGCTCGACCGAGTCGTCGTTCAGGCGCCGGCCCAGGTCGGGCCGTTGCAGGTACTGGTGGCGGTCGCTGGCGGCGCTGTGCAGTACCAGGCTGTCACGGCCGCGGCCCTTGAGTTGCTCGGCCAGGGCCTGGTGGTCGAAGGCCAGGTGCACGGCGTCCCGCGCCTGGGCGTGGGCGAACTGGAAGTCCAGTTGGGCGGCGGTCGGCAGGCTGATGCCGGTGCGGCCCAGGGCGATGCGCGCCGGGGTCAGGTTGCGCAGGGCCAGCCAGGGGTTTTCGGGGGTGGGGGTGCGATGGTCCATGGTCACCTCTATGCCAGCTGTGCCAGCGCCTGGCGAAACGCCGGCGGCAGGTTGTCGCCGAAGCGCACGCGGCCATCGGCCTGGGTGAAGATGCCGGTGCGCTGCAACCAGGCCTCGAACTCCGGCCCAGGCTTGAGGCCCAGGGTCTGGCGCGCGTACAGCGCGTCGTGGAACGAGGTGGTCTGGTAGTTGAGCATGATGTCGTCGGAACCCGGGATGCCCATGATGAAGTTGATGCCGGCCACGCCCAGCAGGGTCAGCAGGGTGTCCATGTCGTCCTGGTCGGCCTCGGCGTGGTTGGTGTAGCAGATGTCGCAGCCCATCGGCACGCCGAGCAGCTTGCCGCAGAAGTGGTCTTCGAGGCCGGCGCGGATGATCTGCTTGCCGTTGTACAGGTACTCGGGCCCGATGAAGCCGACCACGGTGTTGACCAGGAACGGTTTGAAATGGCGGGCCACGGCGTAGGCGCGGGTTTCGCAGGTCTGTTGGTCGACGCCGTGGTGGGCGTTGGCCGACAGCGCACTGCCCTGGCCGGTCTCGAAATACATCAGGTTTTGCCCGAGGGTTCCGCGCTTGAGCGACAAGCCGGCCTCGTAGCCCTCCTGCAGCACGTTGAGGTTGATGCCGAAGCCTGCGTTGGCCGCTTCGGTGCCGGCAATCGACTGGAACACCAGGTCCAGCGGCACGCCACGGTTGATCGCTTCGATCGAGGTGGTGACGTGGGTCAGCACACAGGCTTGGGTGGGGATGTCGTAGCGCTGGATAATGGCATCGAGCATCTCCAGCATGGCGCAGATCGAGGCGATGCTGTCGGTGGCCGGGTTGATGCCGATCATGGCGTCGCCATTGCCGTACAGCAGGCCGTCAAGGATGCTGGCGGCGATGCCGGCCGGCTCATCGGTGGGGTGGTTGGGCTGCAGGCGGGTCGACAGCCGACCGCGCAGGCCCATGGTGCCGCGAAAACGGGTGACCACACGGATTTTCTGCGCCACCAGCACCAGGTCTTGCACGCGCATGATTTTCGACACGGCGGCGGCCATCTCCGGGGTCAGGCCCGGCGCCAGGGCGCGCAGGCTGTCCTCGTTGGCTTCGTCGCCGAGCAACCAGTCACGCAGCCCACCCACGGTCAGGTGGCTGACCGGGGCGAAGGCCTGGGCGTCGTGGGTGTCGATGATCAGGCGGGTGACTTCATCCTCTTCGTAAGGGATCAGCGCTTCAGTGAGAAAGTGGCTGAGCGGGATATTGGCCAGGGCCATTTGCGCGGCCACCCGCTCGCCGTCGTTGCTGGCTGCCACGCCAGCCAGGTAATCGCCCGAACGTGCCGGGCTGGCCTTGGCCATGACTTCTTTGAGGCTGTCGAAGCGGTAGACCAGGTGGCCAACCGTGTGTACGAAACTTGCCATACAGAATCTCCAGAGCGCCGCGGGCGGGCCCGCGGCGAGTGTCGGCGTCAGTGCAAGGCCTCTTCGGCCTTCTGGATCGCGGCGAATTCCTCTTCCGGTGTACCCGCGACCAGGTGGTGGCGGCTGTAAAACGCAAAGTAGGCGATCAATACTGCATAGATCACTGCGGCGCCAATCACCACCCGAGGGTCGACCAAAAAGCCGGCAACCACCGCGATGCAGGCCAGCACCAGGGCCAGGCCCGAGGTGAAGATGCCGCCAGGGGTGCGATACGGGCGCTCCATTTTTGGCCGGCGGATGCGCAGGGTGATATGCGCGGCCATCATCAGTACGTACGACAGCGTGGCACCGAATACCGCCACCAGGATCAGCAAGTCGCCTTGGCCGGTCAGCGACAGGGCAAAGCCAATGATGCCGGGGATAATCAGCGCCAGTACCGGGGCCTTGCTCTTGTTGGTTTCGGAAAGTTTGCGCGGCAGGTAGCCAGCACGGGAGAGCGCGAAAATCTGCCGTGAATAGGCATAGATGATCGAGAAGAAACTGGCAATCAGGCCAGCCAGGCCGACCAGGTTTACGAACCCGCCCATCCAGGTGGAACCGCCATACGCCTTGGACAGCGCCTCGACCAGCGGATTGCCCGACGCTTTAAGGGCTTCGGAACCGGCGCCGCCGGGGCCGACCACCAGAATCAGCAAGGCAAACGCCAGCAGCACCAGCATCGCGCCGATAAGGCCGCGGGGCAGGTCGCGTTTCGGGTTTTTGGTTTCTTCGGCGGCCAACGGCACGCCTTCGACGGCCAGGAAGAACCAGATCGCGTAGGGGATGGCCGCCCACACGCCAACATAGCCGAATGGCAGGAAGCTGCTGGCACCGACCGCGTCGGTCTGGGCGATGTCGAACAGGTTCGCTGCATCAAAATGGGGCACCATGCTCACCAGGAATACCGCCAGGGCGATGGCGGCGATGGCGGTGATGATGAACATCAGCTTCAAGGCTTCACCCACCCCAAAGATATGGATGCCGATGAAGACGATGTAGAACGCCAGGTAAATCATCCAGCCGCCAATCCCGAACAGTGACTGGCAGTAGGCGCCGATGAACACGGCGATGGCCGCCGGGGCAATGGCGTACTCGATGAGGATGGCCGTGCCGGTCAAGAACCCGCCCCAAGGCCCGAATGCACTGCGTGCGAAGCCGTAGCCGCCGCCGGCGGTAGGGATCATCGAGGACAGCTCGGCCAGCGAGAAGCACATGCACAGGTACATGGTCGCCATCAGCAAGGTGGCGAGGAACATGCCGCCCCAGCCGCCCTGGGCCAGGCCGAAGTTCCAGCCGGCGTAGTCGCCGGAAATCACGTAGGCCACGCCCAGGCCCACCAGCAGCACCCAGCCGGCTGCGCCCTTTTTAAGTTCACGTTGCTGGAAGTAGTCCGAGCCGACTTTTTCGAAGTCGACGGATGCACCTGCCGGCGTGCCGGCGGATTGATCGCTTGGCATAGATTCACCTGTTGTTTTTCTTGGTGGCCGGAACGGTTCCGGCCGATGGTGATGGGTACTGCAGGAAGCGAGCCAGAGCGGTTGGTGCACGCCAACCGCTCTGCTGAGGGGCTTAGAAGAAGCCCAGTGGGCTGATGTCGTAGCTCACCAGCAGGTTCTTGGTCTGCTGGTAATGGTCGAGCATCATCTTGTGGGTTTCACGGCCAACGCCGGACTTCTTGTAGCCACCGAACGCGGCATGCGCCGGGTACAGGTGGTAGCAGTTGGTCCACACGCGGCCGGCCTTGATGCCGCGGCCCATGCGGTAGGCGCGGTTGATGTCGCGGGTCCACACACCGGCGCCGAGGCCGAACTCGGTGTCGTTGGCGATGGCCAGGGCTTCTGCTTCGTCCTTGAAGGTGGTGACGCTGACCACCGGGCCGAAGATTTCTTCCTGGAACACACGCATCTTGTTGTTGCCCTTGAGCAGGGTCGGCTGGATGTAATACCCGGTGGCCAGCGCGCCCTCCAGTTTCTCGACCTTGCCGCCGGTCAGCAGCTCGGCGCCTTCATCCTGGGCAATCTGCAGGTACGAGAGGATTTTTTCGAACTGCTGCTGCGAGGCCTGGGCGCCGACCATGGTGTCGGTGTCGAGCGGGTCGCCGCGCTTGATCTGCAGCACCTTCTTCATCACCACTTCCATGAACTGCGGGTAGATCGACTCCTGTACCAGCGCCCGCGACGGGCACGTGCACACTTCACCTTGGTTGAAGAACGCCAGCACCATGCCTTCGGCGGCTTTGTCGATGAAGCTCGGCTCGGCCTGCATGATGTCTTCGAAGTAGACGTTCGGCGACTTGCCGCCCAGCTCGACGGTGGACGGGATGATGTTTTCGGCCGCGCATTTCATGATGTGCGAGCCGACCGGGGTGGAGCCGGTGAAGGCGATCTTGGCGATGCGCTTGCTGGTGGCCAGCGCTTCACCGGCCTCGCGGCCATAGCCTTGCACTACGTTGAGTACGCCGGGTGGCAGCAGGTCGCCGATCAGCTCGACCAGCACGGTGATGCCCAGCGGGGTCTGTTCGGCCGGCTTGAGCACCACGCAGTTGCCGGCGGCCAGGGCCGGGGCGAGCTTCCAGGCGGCCATCAGGATCGGGAAGTTCCACGGGATGATCTGCCCGACCACGCCCAATGGCTCATGGATGTGATAGGCGACGGTGTTTTCGTTGATTTCTGCGGCGCCGCCTTCCTGCGCACGGATGCAACCGGCGAAGTAACGGAAATGGTCGACCGCCAGCGGGATGTCGGCGTTCAGGGTTTCGCGGACGGGCTTGCCGTTGTCCCAGGTTTCGGTGATGGCCAGGACTTCGAGGTTCTGCTCGATACGGTCGGCGATCTTCAGCAGGACATTGGAGCGGTCCTGCACCGACGTGCGGCCCCAGGCGTCGGCGGCGGCGTGGGCAGCGTCCAGCGCCTTGTCGATGTCTTCGGCAGTGGAACGGGGGAATTCTGCGATCAGTTTGCCATTCACCGGGGAGGTGTTTTCAAAATACTGCCCCTTGACCGGAGCTACGAACTCACCACCGATGAAGTTGCCGTAGCGGCTCTTGAAGGAAACCTTCGCGCCTTCGGTACCGGGATGTGCATAACGCATGGTGTGTCTCCTGGTTAATTGTGTTTGTTGAGGAGTTCAAAAGCCTAGTGCAAAGGTCGGGCCAGCGGGGTGGGGACTTCTGAATCAATGGTTTGGGTTGCCGCAAAAGGTTTCGCAAAGGTGCGTTGTGTCGCCGCTGGCACGGCCCAGGTGACACTTTGTACCGTTTGCGACACGCTGCAGGGCGGTGCATTGCAAAGCCTGGGCGGGTGGAGGATGCTGGAAGGACGCTCTATCTGCGGAGAACAACAACTAATGCAGAGCAACCACCTCAGCCGCCATGCCCAGCAGGTGCACACCGTCGCCCATGGCCAAGCCGGCGGGGCCGGCAGCGACCCTTCCATCGCCCGCTCCTGGCTGCGTTGCCTGGAGGATTACCACCTCGACCCGTCGGTGATTGCCGCACCGGTGGTGCTGGAGCATGGCCGCCTGCTGGAGAGCCGTGAACGCCTGCGCCAGGTGTTGAAAATCGCCGATACCGAGATGACCAGCCTGCACCAGCAGCTTTCCGGTGCTGGCCATGCGGTGCTGTTGACCGACGCCCGCGGGGTGATCCTCAATTGCGTGACCGCCCCCAGCGAGCGCCGTATCTTCGAGCGCGCCGGCCTATGGCTGGGTGCGGACTGGAGTGAGGCCCGAGAGGGCACCAACGGCATCGGCACCTGCCTGGTCGAGCGCCAGGCCCTGACCATCCACCAGAATGAGCACTTTCGCGGTCGCCATACCGGTTTGACCTGCTCGGCCAGCCCGGTATTCGACCCTCATGGCGAGCTGCTGGCGGTGCTCGATGTCTCGTCGGCGCGGCCGGATGTGTCGCGCCAGAGCCAGTTCCACACCATGGCACTGGTCAACCTCTCGGCGAAGATGATCGAGAGCTGCTATTTCCTGCGCCACTTCGAGCAGCAATGGCTGCTGCGCTTCCATCTGCAGGCCGAGTCGGTCGGCTTGTTCAGCGAGGGGTTACTGGCGTTCGACGGCGATGGCCGGATTTGCGCCGCCAACCAGAGCGCCCTGAACCTGCTGGGCACCATCCGTGGCGGCGTGCTGGGCAAGCCGCTGGAGATGTTTTTCGCCTGCAACCATGACGAGCTGTTCAGCCGCGCCATGCCCAACGGCAGCGCGGCCTGGCCGTTGTACACCCGTGATGGCCGCCAGGTATTCGCCAGCCTGCGGGGCCAGGCGAGGGCGCCGGTGTGGGCTGTGCCGGCTGGCTTGCCTCAGCCTCAGGCGCGAGCGCAGGCGATGCCGAGTGTCTGTCTGCTGGACCCTGCGCTGCAAAGCGGCTTCCACCGCGCCGTGCGGGTGTTCGAGCGGGATGTGCCGCTGCTGCTCAGCGGCGAGACCGGCTGCGGCAAAGAGGCGTTCGCCCAGGCTGTGCACCAGGCCAGCCAGCGTTGCGGCAAACCGTTCGTGGCGGTCAACTGTGCGTCAATCCCTGAAAGCCTGATCGAGAGCGAGCTGTTCGGTTACCGCGGCGGCAGCTTTACCGGCGCGCGCAAGGAAGGCATGCGCGGCAAGCTGCTGCAGGCCGATGGCGGCACCCTGCTGCTGGATGAGATCGGTGACATGCCGCTTGCGTTGCAGACCCGCCTGTTGCGGGTGCTGGAAGAGCGCCAGGTGGTGCCGATCGGCGGTGGGCCACAGGCGGTGGATGTGCGCATCGTAAGTGCCACGCACCGGGATTTGCTCGAGCGTGTGCAGCAGGGGACCTTCCGCGAAGACCTGTATTACCGGCTCAATGGGTTGGAGGTCGCATTGCCTGCGGTACGTGAGCGCAGTGACAAGTCACAGTTGCTGGACTTCCTGCTGCGCCAGGAGGCGCAGGGCCAGGTTATCGAGATCGAACCGAGTGCACGCCAGGCGTTGCTGGATTTTGCCTGGCCGGGCAACGTGCGGCAGATGCGTAACGTGCTGCGAACATTGGTGGCGTTGTGTGACAACAGCTATATCGGTCTTGCCGATCTACCCGCAGTGGTCAGGGCAGCCGGGGCCTCTGTTGGAGCGGACTTGCCCCGCGAATGCGTTGGTTCAGGCAACAAACTTGATATTGCTGGCCCTTTCGCGGGGCAAGCCCGCTCCCACAATGGTTGCCTGGACCACGCGGAATGCCAGGCACTGCTGTGCGTACTGGAGGCAAACCGCTGGCACATGACCCGTGTCGCCGAGCATTTGGGTATCAGCCGCAATACCTTGTATCGAAAACTGCGCAAACACGGCATCGCCAGGGGCGTCTGAGCGAAACAGCGGGTGCGATTTCCCGAGCCTTGGGCTACCCTGCCTCGACGTTTTGCGAGGTCTTCCATGCATATTCATATTCTCGGTATTTGCGGCACTTTCATGGGCTCGCTGGCGGTGCTGGCCAAAGAGCTCGGCCACCGCGTCACCGGCTCGGACGCCAACGTCTACCCGCCCATGAGCACCCAGCTCGAAGCCCAGGGCATCGAGCTGACCCAGGGCTACGACCCGGCCCAGCTGGACCCGGCACCCGACCTGGTGGTCATCGGCAACGCCATGTCACGGGGCAACCCGGCGGTGGAGTATGTGCTGAACAAAGGCCTGCCTTATGTGTCTGGCCCTCAGTGGCTGGCTGACCATGTGCTGCAGGGCCGTTGGGTCCTGGCTGTCGCCGGCACCCATGGCAAGACCACCACCAGCAGCATGCTGGCCTGGGTGCTGGAGCATGCCGGCATGAGCCCGGGCTTCCTCATCGGCGGCGTGCCGCAGAACTTTTCGGTGTCGGCGCGCCTGGGCGGTACGCCGTTCTTCGTGGTCGAGGCCGATGAATACGACAGCGCGTTCTTCGACAAGCGTTCGAAGTTCGTGCACTACCACCCCCGCACCGCGATCCTCAACAACCTTGAGTTCGATCATGCGGATATTTTCCCTGATCTGGCGTCCATCGAGCGGCAGTTCCATCACTTGGTGCGTACCATCCCGAGCGAGGGCCTGGTCATTCACCCGACCACCGAGCTGGCGCTGGAGCGCGTGATCGGCATGGGTTGCTGGACGCCTGTGCAGACCACAGGTGAGGGAGGCCAATGGCAGGCGCGCTTGCTCAGCGCTGACGGATCGCGTTTCGAAGTGCTGTTCGAGGGTGAAGCGCAAGGCGTGGTGGACTGGGCGCTGACCGGTCAGCACAACGTTGCCAACGCCTTGGCCACTTTGGCCGCCGCACGCCATGTAGGTGTGGTACCCGCCATGGCCATCGAAGGCCTCAGCGCCTTCAAGAGCGTCAAGCGACGCATGGAGAAGGTCGCCGAAGTGCAGGGCGTGACTATCTACGACGACTTCGCTCACCACCCGACCGCTATCGCCACCACCCTCGACGGCCTGCGCAAGCGGGTGGGCGAGGCACCGGTGATTGCCATCATCGAGCCGCGTTCCAACTCCATGAAGCTGGGCGCGCACCGTGATGGCCTGCCGGAAAGCGTCAACGACGCTGACCAGGTGATCTGGTACGCACCGGCCAACCTGGGCTGGGACCTGGCAGCCACCGCGTCGCAGTGCAAGGTGCCGAGCGTGGTCGCCGACAGCCTCGAAGCGATCATCGAGCGGGTCAAAGGCCAGGCGCGGCCGGGCACCCACGTGGTGATCATGAGCAACGGCGGCTTCGGCGGCCTGCACGGCAAGCTGGCCGAGGCCCTGAAGTGAACGGGCCCGACCGCATCACCCTGGCCATGACCGGGGCCTCCGGCGCGCAATACGGCCTGCGTTTGCTCGATTGCCTGGTGCGCGAAGACCGCGAGGTGCATTTCCTCATCTCCAAGGCAGCGCAACTGGTGATGTCGACCGAGACCGACGTCGTGCTGCCGGCCAAGCCCCAGGCGATGCAGGCGTTTCTGACCGAATACACCGGCGCTGCCAGCGGGCAGATCCGCGTGTACGGCAAAGAGGACTGGATGTCGCCGGTGGCCTCGGGCTCCGGCGCCCCGGCGGCAATGGTCGTGGTGCCCTGTTCCACCGGTACCTTGTCGGCCATTGCCACCGGTGCCTGCAACAACCTGATCGAGCGTGCGGCCGATGTGACGCTGAAGGAGCGCCGCCAGCTGATCCTGGTCCCGCGTGAGGCGCCACTGTCGACCATCCACCTGGAGAACATGCTAAAGCTGTCGCAGATGGGCGCGGTGATCCTGCCTGCAGCACCTGGCTTCTACCACCAGCCGCAAACCATCGATGACCTGGTCGACTTCGTCGTGGCGCGCATTCTCAACTTGCTGAACATCCCGCAGGACATGTTGCCGCGCTGGGGTGAGCATCATCTTGGGGCGGATGATTGAGGCGTAGCCTGATTGGCCTGCTGGCTGTGCTGGCAGTCAGCGGCTGTGCCACGGTGCGCACGCTGGATGCCAACAAGCCGGGCGCGCCGGTGGTGTACGCCGGCACGCGCCTGGACTTGTATGTGATCAATGGCGGCTGTTGCCCGAAGGACCGTTTCGGCGCTGAAGCGCCAACGTATCCGCGGCTGGACCTGCCGGGGAGCATGCTGCTGGATACCCTGTTCCTGCCGCTGTCATTGCTGACAGCGGCAGGGGTTGGTTTTCAGGCGACTGGCGGGCTGTAGGGCTGGCGCTATTTCTTGCCCAGCCTGCGCAGTTCATCCGACTCGATCACCCGAATCCCGTCTTCCTCCTCCAGCGCCAGGCGCCACAGCGCCCGTGCCAAGGTGCAGGCCTCGATGCCCCGGTACTTGCCCGGCATCAACCGCGCAAAGGGCGAAGCCAGCCGCTCACCCAGGCGCGGCTCAGTGCGCTCACCTATCAGCAGTGACGGCCGAACGATGGTGAGCTGAGGCCAGTCTTGCGCTTTCAGCGCTTCCTCCATTTCGCCCTTCACCCGGTTGTAGAAAATCGTCGACTTGGGGTCTGCGCCGATGGCGCTGACCACCAGCAGGTGGCGCGCACCCATCTCCCGCGCGCGCTTGCTGAAGGCCACGACCATGTCCAGGTCGACCGCGCGAAACGCCTGTTCGGAGCCGGCCTGCTTCAGGGTTGTGCCCAGGCAGCAGTAGGCAATGTCGACACGCCCGGCCAGTTGCGGCAGAAACACCGCAGGGTCGCCGACCGGGTTTTCCAGGTGCGGGTGTTCGGCCAGCGGCCGACGGGTCGGCGCCAGCACGCGGCTGATGGTGGGCTCGTTGAGCAGGCGGTCCAGCAGGTGTTCACCCGTCAGGCCAGTCGCTCCGGCAAGCAGGACATGCTGAGGCGTCAAGTACATGATGTCTCTCCTGTGTTACACACAAGCTTAGTGGCTGGCGGGGGTTTTTTCCTGTTCCCCAGCGGTCGCCTGTGCGGCATTACGCAAGGCTTCCTCGGCCTGCTGCTGGCGCAGGCGCTGCCAATGTGCCAGTACGGCGGGCGGTGCCCACAGTTGTGGCTCGGAGGCTTCGAAACCTTCCCTTCCTTCCCGTTCGGCAACACTGGTACGCGCCAGTTCAAACGCTTGTTTCAGGTCATCGGTCTGGTTCAATGCCTCGGCGAACAGGGCGTCGCCGAAGTAGGTGAAGTCGGCCTCTTCCGAGCAGCCGAAAGACACCCGGTCCGCGCGAGCTGCCGTCATGATGACGGTCCGCTCATCTTTCAGCGGGGCGATGTAACCCCCGGAATAGCAGGCGGAGATGACAATCACTTTGTCGCGATCTTTAAGCGGCGCCAGGGCACTGGCCAGTTCATCGGCAGACAGGTCTGCCAGCTGCAGGCGCGGCTGGTCGAACACCAGTTGGTGGTCCTGGCTGCCATGGCTGGTCAGGTAGATGAACACCAGGTCTTCCGGGCCGCTACGTTCGGCCAGGGTGCGGGCGGCGCGGGTGAGGTTTTCGCGGGTGGCCATGGGCCGGCTGGCCATCTGGTCGCGGTGGTTGACCAGGGTAACCTGGCCACGGGCGCCGAAGCGTACCTTGAGCAAGTTGCTGACGTAGTCGGCTTCGCGCAGAAATACGCTTTGCTGGCCATCACCGGCGACCACCAGGCTGTACAGCTGGATGGGCGGCGCAGAGTGCGGCACGCGGGCCAGCGCCTCTTCCAGCAGCCTGCCCTGGTTGAGCAGGGCCAGGTCCAGCGGGTCGGGGAGCAACGTGCCCTTGTGGTCGCGCACGCGCACGCCGTTGACCCAGAAGCCGCTTTCGACCTTGCCACTGGCCAGGGTCAGTTTGCCCTGGCCTTGGTAGGCATCGTTGTCGAAGCCGCCCACGTACTTGCTGCCGTCGGGCAATTGCAGGCTGCCGTGGCCGGACAGGCGCCAGTCAACGAAGCTGCCCTTGTAGTGGCTGCCGTCGCTGCCAAGCAGTTCGCCTTCGCCGAGCAGCGAACCGTCCTTGAATTCACCGATCCACACATCACCGTCGGCGTTCTCGTAGCGGCCCCGGCCTTCCAGGCGGTTGTCCTTGAATTCGCCGATGTACTGCTCACCGTCGACGCTGTCGTAGGTGCCACTGCCCTGCAGCAGGCCGTCGACGAAGCGGCCGCTGAACTGGTTGCCGCTGGCATCGCTGCGCACGCCGGCCCCATTGGGCTTGCCCTTGGCGAACAGGCCTTGGTAGCGGCTGCCGTCGGCCAGTTCGAGCTCGCCCGCGCCCTCGTACTGGTCGTCCTTGAACTGGCCGCGGTAGGTCTGGTCGGCCTGCTTGAGCGTACCTTCGCCGTCGCGGCGGCCGTGGCTGAAGGTGCCGGCATAATGGCTGCCTGGGGTGGTCAGGTCGCCCAGGCCCTGGAACAGGCCAGCGGCGAACTGGCCGCGATAGACCTCGCCGTTGCTGCCGTGCCACTCGCCCGGGCCGTGCCACTGGCCGTCCTTGAAACCGCCGGCATACCAGCTGCCGTTGGGGTAATCGATGCGCCCCTCGCCCTGCAACAGGCCGTCCACCACCTGGCCCCGATAACGCCCGCCATCGGGCAGGCGCGCGTCCGGTGGCGACAGCGCTTCGCCATCACCACAGGCGGCGAGCATCAAGGTCAGGGCGATTGGCAGCAGAGGACGCATGGCGGAATCCGGGCAAAAGGTCTGCCGAGTATGCCGCAGAATGGGGCCGATGAGACAGCCATGGTAGGGGCCGCGTGGCGGCCCCGGGAACGCTCAGACGAAGCAGAGTGAAAGCGGCTCGGCGATGTAGGCAGGTTTCGCTTCGCCCTCGATCTCCAGGGTCACGGTGGCCTTCAGCAACCACTGCCCGGGCTTCTTCTCGGTCACTTCGCCCAGGTCCACCTTCAGCCGCACGTTGCTGTCGACTTTGACCGGCTGAATGAAGCGCACGCTGTCCAGCCCGTAGTTGACCACCATCTTCAGGCCTTCAGGCAGCACCAGAATGTCTTCCATCAGCTTCGGGATCAGCGACAAGGTCAGAAAACCATGGGCAATGGTGCTGCCAAAGGGCGTTTTGGCGGCCTTTTCCGGGTCGACATGGATGAACTGGAAATCGCCGGTGGCCTCGGCGAACAGGTTGATGCGTTGCTGGTCGATCTTCAGCCAGTCGGAACGTCCCAGTTCCTTTCCAACGTACTGCGCAAGCTCGGTAACCGGTACATAGGGCATCGCGACTCTCCAAGGTTGTCATTTGGTACGAAGGTGCAAGATCAGCACGGTGAACAGTGAGAGTCAAGTTGCCAGCACCCAGGCGAATAGCCGCTTATAGCCGGCAGCATGCTTATAATGGCCGGCATGCTCGAAGGAGATCCTTATGCTGTTGCGTGGTTTGACCTGGCTGGTGCTGTTTCAGCTGCTGGGTACGGCGATCAACCATCTGATCGTACCGATTCTGCCTGGCCCGATCATTGGCCTGTTACTGCTGTTGATCTACCTCATGGCTCGCGGTGAGGTCGGCAAGCCGCTGAACGAGGCGGCCAGCAGCTTGTTGCGCTACCTGCCGCTGCTGCTGGTACCGCCTGCGGTGGGGGTGATGGTGTATGCCAAGGACATCGCGGCAGACTTTTGGGCCATTGCCGGGGCGCTGCTGATCTCCTGCCTGCTGACCTTGGTGTTCGTCGGTGTGCTGATGCAGAGGCTGATGCACCGCCAGGGCAAGCGCGAGGAGCAGCCATGAACCTCGATTGGCAAGGCGCCCTCGATGCGGTTGTTCACCATCCACTCTTCGGCATCGGCATCACGCTGGGTGCCTACCAGATTGTGCTGGCAGCCTATGAGAAGACGCGCTGGATTTTCCTTCAGCCGGTACTGGTGTCGATGGTACTGGTGATCGGGGTGTTGCTGGCCTGCGGCATCGATTACCGCGAGTACCGCAAAAGTACCGAGATCATGAACATCCTCCTCGGCCCCGCCACGGTGGCCTTGGCCGTGCCGCTCTACCTCAACCTGCGGCGCATCCGTCAGCTGTTCTGGCCGACATTTACTACGCTGGTAATCGGGGGCCTGTTCGCCACGGTCTGCTGCCTGGTGCTGGGCTGGTGGTTCGGTGCCGAACACATGATCCTGATGACCATGGCACCCAAGTCGGTCACTTCGCCGATCGCCATGTTGGTGGCCGAGCAGATTGGTGGTGTTGCGGCCCTGGCGGCGGTGTTCGTGCTGATAACCGGGGTGATCGGGGCCATATTTGGCCCGGCGCTGTTAAGCCGCTTTGGTGTACACAGCCCCGAGGCGCGCGGTATGTCGTTAGGTGTGACGGCCCATGCCGTGGGCACCTCGGTGGCCCTGCAGGAAAGTGACGAGTGCGGCGCGTTTGCCGCGCTGGCGATGAGCCTGATGGGGGTGGCCACGGCGGTGTTCCTGCCGTTGGCGGTCAGCCTGGTGGCTTGAGGAGTTGTGATGACGCTACCGCTGTTTCCCCTCAATACAGTGCTGTTTCCCGGGTGCCTGCTGGATTTGCAGATCTTCGAGGCGCGCTACCTGGACATGATCAGCCGCTGCATGAAGCAAGGCACCGGCTTTGGCGTGGTGTGCATTGTCGAAGGCGAGCAGGTCGGCAAGGCGCCGCCTGTGGTGGCGTCAATCGGCTGCGAGGCGCTGATTCGTGATTTCGTCCAGCAGGACAATGGCCTGCTGGGCATCCGTGTGGAGGGTGTGCGGCGCTTCGAATTGAATCGGACCGAGGTGCAGAAGGATCAGCTGCTGCTGGGCGAAGTGCACTGGCTGCCGGAGCAGGCAGATAGCCCCCTGACCGAACAGGATGACGACCTGCTGGCTTTGCTGGTGGCGCTAGGCGAGCACCCGATGGTCGAGGCGCTCGACATGCCCCGGGAGGTCGATGGGCGCCAGGCGCTGGCCAACCAGTTGGCCTATCTGCTGCCCTTCATGGAGGAGGACAAGCTGGACCTGCTGGCGCTCGACTCGCCGTCGGAGCGGCTGGCCGAGATCCAGAAGCTGCTGGAGCGGATTCAAGGCGAATTGTTTGCCTGATTGATATGTGCTGCTTGTACCGGCCTCTTCGCGGGGCAAGCCCGCTCCCACCGGTTGGATTGGTGTCCAACTTCCTGGGGGCAGTCCACTGGTGTGGGAGCGGGCTTGCCCCGCGAAGAGGCCGATACAGGCGCCATCAATACTGGTAACGCTCCAGCGCATGCGGCAGCGCATGCATGGCAAAGAACGCCAGTAGCGCTACACACGCCGGCACCACCAGCCACCACACCCGCAGCGGCAGTGCATTGAGCGGCTGGCGGTGCTGCACCAGCGTCAGGCTCACTGCGCACACGCAGCAGGCCAGCAAGGCGCCCGCCAGAATGTCGGTCGGCCAGTGCGCCCCCAGGTAAACCCGCGACAGGGCAATGGCCAGTGCTGGAATGCACCCCAGCAATATCCACGTCAGGCGCATGCGCGGCGGTTGCCCGCGCCCAGCCAGCACCGCCATCACCAGAAAGAACGCAAATGACGCCGAACTGTGCCCGCTGGGCATGCTGTAGCTGGTCAACGGGTCGGTCAGCACCTCCGGCCGTGCTCGCGCAAACAGCCATTTCAGCGAACCGTTGGCGATCGCCGTGCCCATCAGCGCACCCCCGGCGAACAGCGCATGGCGCCACTGACGGGCCAGCAGCAGCAGGCCGGTGAGCAACCCACCGAGGAAGAACTGGGTACGGAAATCACCCAGGCGGGTCACCAGCACCACGGTACCGTCGATGGCCTGGCTGCGATGCTCCTGCACCAGAGTCATCACGCCCTGGTCGAACTCGTGCAGAAACGGCCAGCCCAGAAACACCCCTGCCAACGCCAGGAAGCTCAGCCCGGCGATCAGCCGCGTGCCATGGCGCTGGTCACGGACGCTGCTGTTCAGGCTCAAGCCGATCAGCACCGCAAGGGTGCCGGCGATGATGCCTGCGTCCAGCCAGAACCCTTCTGGCAAAGGCAGGCGCATGGCCGCGCCAGTGGCCCAACCGGGCAACAGGTAAGCGACCGACCAGCCCGCACCGGCCAGCAGGCTGACCGCGATGAAGCGCGGCAGGGGCATGTCGAACATGCCCGCGACCATGGGCAGCATCGGCCGCAGTGGGCCGATGAAGCGGCCCACCAGCAGGCTGGCGATGCCGTAACGCTGGAAGTAGGTTTCAGCGCTGCCAATCCATTCCGGGTGGTGGCGCAGCAGCGGCAAGCGCCGGATGTTCTGGTGGAAGTACTTGCCTATCGTGTACGACAGGGCATCGCCGAGCAGGCCACCAAGGAACCCCAGCAGCAAGGTTTCGCCGAGTGAAAAGGTACCGCTGCCGGCCAGCACCGCCACGGCGAACAGCAACACCGTGCCCGGCACGATGATGCCGGCAATGGCCAGGCACTCGATACAGGCCACCAGGAAAATCGCCACACCAAGCCACTGCGGGTTGGCGCTGAGCCAGCCGGTCAGGCTGTCGAGCCATTGGCCCATGTTTCAGCTTCCTTGTTCGAGAATGAAAAAGTCTTGCCCTTCGACTTGGCCCCGGCGTAGCGGGTTCCGCGTACAAAAGCGGGCGTATTCGGCGTCGACGAAACGGTACGGCAGGTGCTCGTCGCGGCCATGCGGGATGCCCAGGCGCGTAGCCTGGATGATCCGTGGCACGTCGATAGCGCAATCTTCGACGTACAGGCGTTCAGGGTCGAAGCGCTGGGCATCCCACTGCGGCACCTTCAGGCCCAGCGCCCGGCACAACAGGGTCTGGCCGGCGCACAGGCGCTCGGCAGGGCGCAGGTTGCCGCTGGCGTCAGGGTTGTTCAGCTGCATCTGCGCCAGGCTGTTGGCATCGGAGATGGCGTCCACCCACGGGAAGGCGGATTTGATCAGCACGGCGTTGCCAGGGCCGTGGGCGCTGAAGTTCAGCGAATCGCCACCCCGGGCGTAGTACATGTAGATGTGCCCGCCATCGAGGAACAGCGCCTTGCGTTTCTCCGTGTAGCCCAACGACGCGTGGCTGCCCTTGTCGCTGAGGTAATAGGCCTCGGTCTCGATGATCCGCGCGGCCAGCCACAGGTCGCCATGGCGATGGCGGATGACCTTGCCCAGCAGGGCCCTGGCCAGGGTCTGGGCGTCACGGTCGAAGAAACTGTCGGGCAGAGCGCGGGCAGGGCAGGGGGTGGTATCTGGCATGCTGGCGATTCGTCGTGGTGAAGGCGCGGATGATAGCAACGAATGGCTTAATCGAGGCTGAACCAAGACACTTCGATAAGTGCCGTTACATCTTTCCTACAGATTCTCGTCGGCCATTTTCTACCATCCGCCAGCCGCCGCTGGGCGTATACCTGCGCGACAGTTATAATCAGCCGATTTCCCCTTCGCCAAGACACCGAACCCATGACTGAGTCCGTTCTTGACTATATGACCCGTTTGGGTCGCGCCGCTCGCCAGGCCTCCCGGGTGATCGCGCGTGCCAGCACCGCGCAGAAAAACCGCGCCCTGCAGGCCGCCGCCAATGCCTTGGACGCTGCGCGTGCCGAGCTTACCGCAGCCAACGAACTGGATTTGGCCGCCGGCCGTGCCAATGGCCTGGAGCCAGCGCTGCTCGACCGTCTGGCTCTGACCCCGGCGCGCATCGACGGCATGATCACCGGCCTGCGCCAGGTGGCCAGCCTGCCAGACCCGGTCGGCGCCATCCGCGACATGAGCTATCGCCCGTCGGGCATCCAGGTCGGCAAGATGCGCGTGCCACTGGGGGTGATCGGGATCATCTACGAGTCGCGCCCGAACGTGACCATCGATGCCGCCAGCCTGTGCCTGAAGTCGGGCAACGCCACCATCCTGCGTGGCGGCTCCGAGGCCATCCACTCCAACCGTGCCATCGCCACCTGCATTCAGCGCGGCCTGGCCGAGGCCGGCCTGCCGGCAGCGGTGGTGCAAGTGGTCGAGACCACCGACCGTGAGGCAGTAGGCGCGCTGATCAGCATGCCCGAGTTCGTCGATGTCATCGTCCCGCGCGGTGGCCGTGGCCTGATCGAGCGCATCAGCCGCGATGCCCGCGTGCCGGTGATCAAGCACCTGGACGGCATCTGCCATGTCTACGTTGCCGAACACGCCGACCTGGACAAGGCCTGGCGCGTTGCTTTCAACGCCAAGACCTACCGCTATGGTATTTGCGGCGCCATGGAAACCCTGCTGGTCGACCAGCGCGTGGCCGAAGGCTTCCTGCCGGAAATGGCCCGGCGCTTCCAGGAAAAGGGCGTGGAACTGCGTGGTTGCGAGCGTACCCGTGCATTGGTCGATGCCAAGCCCGCCAGTGAAGACGACTGGCACACCGAGTACCTCGACGCCATCCTGTCGATTCGTGTGGTCGACGGCCTGGACCAGGCCATCGAGCACATCAACCACTATGGCTCGCACCATACCGATTCGATCATCACCGAACACCAGGGCCAGGCCCGTCAGTTCATGGCCGAGGTCGACTCGGCATCGGTGATGCTCAATACCCCCACCTGCTTTGCCGATGGCTTCGAATACGGCTTGGGTGCGGAAATCGGCATTTCCACCGACAAGCTGCACGCCCGCGGCCCGGTTGGCCTCGAAGGCCTGACCTGCGAGAAGTACGTGGTGATCGGTGACGGCCAGCTGCGTGGCCAGGAGTCCTGCTGAGTTGAGCAAGGCCCAGGCAGTCCGGCGCATCGGCATTCTTGGCGGTACGTTCGACCCCGTGCACATCGGCCACCTGCGCAGCGCGCTGGAAGTGGCCGAGTACATGGCGCTCGACGAGCTGCGCCTGTTGCCCAATGCCCGCCCGCCGCACCGCGACACTCCGCAGGTGTCGGCACAGGATCGCCTGGCCATGGTGCGCGAGGCGGTGCAGGGCGTCGAACGCCTGAGCGTGGATGCCCGCGAGCTGGAGCGAGACAAACCGTCGTATACCATCGACACGCTGGAATCGATCCGCGCCGAACTGGGCGCCAACGACCAGCTGTACTTGCTGTTGGGCTGGGACGCCTTCTGTGGCCTGCCTGGCTGGCATCGATGGGAAGAACTGCTGCAACACTGTCACATCCTGGTGCTGCAACGCCCGGATGCGGACGTAGAACCCCCTGACGAGCTGCGCAACCTGCTGGCTGCGCGCTCCGAGAGCGATCCCACCGCCATGTCCGGCCCGGCGGGGAATATTTCGTTCGTCTGGCAGACGCCGCTCGCGGTGTCGGCTACACAGATCCGACAGCTGCTGGCCAGCGGCAGATCGGTGAGGTTCCTGGTGCCGGACGCCGTACTGGCCTACATCGAGGCACACGAACTGTATCGTGTGCCTAACTGACGGCGCCCCGTGGGCGCCTCATCCAACGAGTTGAACGAGTTTTATATGAGCAAGCAGAAAACCAATGGCATCAGCGGCGAAGCACTGGTCAAGCTGACCATCAGCGCTCTGGAAGACGTCAAGGCCCAGGACATCCAGGTCATCGACGTGCGCGAAAAGCACAGCCTGACCGACTACATGATCATTGCCACCGGTACCTCCAACCGCCAGATCAACGCGATGCTGGAAAAGGTTCGTGAAGCGGTGAAGAAAGAAGGCGCACAGCCGCTGGGCGAAGAAGGCAAAGGCGACAGCGACTGGGTGCTGCTGGACCTGAACGACGTCATCGTGCACATGATGACCGCCGCTGCCCGCCAGTTCTACGACCTGGAACGCCTGTGGCTGGGTGCCGAGCAGAGCCGTGCCGCCGATGCCAAGCACCACAGCCCGGAAAACGCCAGCGACTACTTCACCGACAAGCTCAAAGACCGGGAATAAGGAAGCGTCGTGCGTCTGCGCCTGATCGCGGTCGGCTCGCGCATGCCCAAGTGGGTCGAGGAAGGCTGGCATGAATATGCCAAGCGCCTGCCCCAGGAGCTGTCGCTTGAGCTGGTGGAAATCCCGCTGAACACCCGTGGCAAGAATGCCGACGTCGCCCGCCTGATTCGTCAGGAGGGTGAGGCCATGCTGAGCAAAGTTCAGCCTGGGGAACGCATTGTCACCCTCGAGGTCCATGGCAAGCCCTGGAGTACCGAGCAGCTGGCGACCGAGCTGGACCGCTGGCGCCTGGACTCGCGCACGGTGAATTTGATGGTGGGCGGCCCGGAAGGGCTGGCGCCTGAGGTCTGCGCGCGCGCCGAGCAGCGCTGGTCGCTGTCGCCGCTTACCTTGCCGCACCCGTTGGTAAGGATACTCATCGGCGAGCAGATCTATCGCGCCTGGACTGTATTGTCCGGGCACCCTTACCACAAATGAGCCTGTAAGCAGTCCGATGTCGCAGCCGATCCGTCTCAAGGACCACGAGAAAGACGCCCGCCTGGTGCGTAACCGCGTCGTGGTCGGCGCTGTGGCGATCATGCTGCTTATCTGCGTGCTGATTGCGCGGCTGTATTACCTGCAGATCATCCAATACGACTATCACTCGACGCTGTCGGAGAACAACCGGGTGCACGTGCAGCCGATCCCGCCCACGCGCGGGCTGATCTTCGACCGCAACGGGGTGATCATCGCCGATAACCGGCCCAGCTTCAGCCTGTCCATGACCCGTGAACGTGCGGGTAACTGGCAGGAAGTGTTGGACAATATCGTCGAAGTGCTGGAGCTCACGCCAGACGACCGCGCGCTCTTCGAAAAACGCATGCGGCAGGGGCGGCGGCCATTCGAGCCGGTGCCGATCCTGTTCGAGCTGAATGAGGAGCAGATCGCCCGCGTGGCGGTCAACCAGTTCCGCCTGCCCGGGGTGGAGGTGGTCGCCCAGTTGGTCCGGCACTACCCGCAGGGTGCGCATTTTGCCCACTCGGTGGGCTATGTGGGGCGCATCAACGAGAAAGAGCTGAAAGTGCTCGACCCGGTGAACTACAGCGGCACGCACCACATCGGCAAGACCGGTATCGAGCGTTTCTACGAAGACGACCTGCATGGCCAGGTCGGCTATGAAGAAGTCGAGACCAATGCCCGCGGCCGCGTGTTGCGGGTGCTCAAGCGCACCGACCCGAAGCCCGGCAAGGACATCGTGCTAAGCCTCGACATCAAGCTGCAGGAAGCCGCAGAGGCCGCCCTGGGTGGCCGCCGTGGTGCAGTGGTGGCGCTCGACCCGCGCACCGGCGAGGTGCTGGCGATGGTCAGCCAGCCAAGCTTCGACCCCAACCTGTTCGTCACCGGCATCGGCTTCAAGGCTTATGCCGAGTTGCGTGACTCGATTGACCGGCCGCTGTTCAACCGGGTGTTGCGCGGGCTGTATCCGCCAGGCTCGACCATCAAGCCAGCGGTGGCCATCGCCGGCCTGGACAGTGGTGTGGTCAACGCCGGGAGCCGGGTGTTCGACCCGGGCTATTACCAGTTGCCCAACTACGATCACAAATACCGTAACTGGAACCGCAGCGGTGATGGCTGGGTCGACCTGGACACCGCGATCATGCGCTCCAATGACACCTACTTCTACGATCTTGCCCACAAGATGGGTATTGATCGGCTGTCCGGCTACATGAACAAGTTCGGCATCGGCCAGAAGGTCGCGCTCGACATGTTCGAAGAATCGGCCGGGCTGATGCCATCGCGCGAATGGAAGCGTGCCACCCGCCGCCAGGCATGGTTCCCGGGTGAAACGCTGATCCTCGGTATCGGCCAGGGCTACATGCAGGCCACGCCCTTGCAGCTGGCCCAGGCCACTGCGCTGATCGCCAACAAAGGCGTGTGGAACCGCCCGCACCTGGCCAGGACCATCGAAGGCCAGCCCCCAGTGGACCCGAACCCCATGGAAAACATCGTGCTGCGTGACAAGTCCGATTGGGCCAAGGTCACCCACGGCATGGAGCAGGTGATGCACAACGCCCGTGGTACCGCGCGCAAGGCTGCGGCCGGCGCGCAATACCGCATCGCCGGCAAGAGCGGTACCGCCCAGGTGGTGGCGATCAAGCAAGGCGAGAAGTACGACCGCAACAAACTTCAGGAGCGCCACCGCGACCACGCGTTGTTCGTCGCCTTCGCCCCGGCCGACGATCCGAAGATCGTTGTCTCGGTGATGGTCGAGAACGGCGAGTCCGGCTCCGGCGTTGCCGCACCCGTGGTGCGGCAGATCATGGACGCCTGGCTGCTCGACGAGCATGGCCGGCTGAAGTCCGAGTTCGCTCCTGCCACCGTCGCCCAGGAAACGGCCCCGTGATGAACAATTTCGATCGCATGCTCTCCAGCGAGGACGTGATGCGTCGACGCGCCAGCTTCCTGCAGCGCATCCACATCGACGGCCCCTTGCTGGTTATCCTGCTGACCCTCGCGGCCGGCAGCCTGTTCGTGCTCTATTCGGCCAGCGGCAAAAACTGGGACCTGTTGCTCAAGCAGGCCACCTCGTTCGGCCTCGGCCTGGTGTCGATGTTCGTCATCGCCCAGCTCGAACCGCGCTTCATGGCCCGCTGGGTGCCGCTTGCGTACCTTGCCGGGGTATTGCTGCTGGTCGTGGTGGACGTCATGGGCCATAACGCCATGGGCGCTACACGCTGGATCAACATCCCCGGGGTGATCCGCTTCCAGCCCTCGGAGTTCATGAAGATCATCATGCCGGCGACCATCGCCTGGTACCTGTCCAAGCGCACCTTGCCACCGCAGCTCAAGCATGTGGCAATCAGCCTGGTGCTGATCGGCGTGCCGTTCATTCTCATCGTCCGCCAGCCGGACCTGGGCACGGCGCTGCTGATTCTGGCATCCGGCGCGTTCGTGCTGTTCATGGGCGGGCTGCGCTGGCGCTGGATCCTCAGCGTGCTGGCGGCGGCAGTACCGGTGGCGGTGGCCATGTGGTTCTTCGTCATGCACGACTACCAGAAGCAGCGGGTACTGACCTTCCTCGACCCGGAAAGCGACCCGCTGGGCACCGGTTGGAACATCATCCAGTCCAAAGCGGCAATCGGCTCTGGCGGGGTGTTCGGCAAGGGCTGGCTGCTGGGCACCCAGTCGCACCTGGACTTCCTTCCGGAAAGCCACACCGACTTCATCATCGCCGTGCTCGGCGAGGAGTTCGGCCTGGTCGGCATCTGCCTGCTGCTGATTGTCTACCTGCTGCTGATTGGCCGCGGCCTGATGATCACTGCGCAAGCGCAGACCCTGTTCGGCAAGCTGCTGGCGGGCAGCCTGACCATGACTTTCTTTGTATATGTGTTCGTCAATATCGGTATGGTCAGCGGCCTTCTGCCCGTGGTGGGCGTGCCGCTGCCCTTCATTAGTTATGGCGGAACTTCGTTGGTGACGCTGCTGTCAGCGTTTGGCGTTCTCATGTCGATCCACACGCACCGCAAATGGATCGCCCAGGTTTGAATAAGGTGAAGAATTTCATGCAAGCAGTGCGTAACTGGGCTGCCCGTTGTGCGCCGTGGATCGGTGCGGTGGGCCTGTTCGGCGCTGTCCAGCAGGCTCACGCCGGTGATTATGACGGCTCGCCGCAAGTGGCCGAGTTCGTCGGCGAGATGAGCCGCGACTACGGCTTTGCCAGCGAGCAGTTGATGGGCGTGTTCCGCGAGGTCCAACGCAAGCAATCGATCCTCGACGCCATTTCGCGTCCGGCCGAACGGGTAAAACCGTGGAAGGAATACCGGCCGATGTTCATCACCGACGCGCGCATCGCCCGCGGTGTGGACTTCTGGCGCCAGCACGAAGCGGTGCTGGCCCGCGCCGAGCAGGCCTACGGCGTACCGGCGCAATACATTGTCGCGATCATCGGGGTGGAAACCTTCTTCGGTCGAAACACCGGCAATTACCGGGTGATCGACGCGCTGTCGACCCTGGGGTTCGACTACCCGCCGCGTGCCGAATTCTTCCGCAAGGAACTGCGCGAGTACCTGCTGCTGGCGCGCGACGAGCAGCTTGACCCGCTGACCCTCAAAGGTTCTTACGCCGGGGCCATGGGCCTGCCGCAGTTCATGCCGAGCAGTTTCCGCAACTACGCGGTGGACTTCGACGGCGACGGCCACATCAATATCTGGAACAACCCGGACGATGCCATCGGCAGCGTCGCCAGCTATTTCCAGCGCCATGGCTGGGTAGCCGGGCAGGGCGTGGTCAGCCGCGCCCAGGTCACTGGTAACCGGGCCGACGAAGGCCTGACCACCGGCATCGAGCCGGTGAAGACGGTCGGGGAGTTGCGAGCGCTGGGCTGGTCGAGCCATGATGCGCTGCGCGATGATCTGCCGGTTACCGCCTTCCGCCTGGAGGGCGACAACGGCCCGGAATACTGGATGGGCCTGAAGAACTTCTACGCGATCACTCGCTACAACCGCAGCGTGATGTATGCCATGGCGGTGCATCAGCTCGCGCAACAGCTGGTCCAAGTACGGGGCGTCAAGTAATGCGCGCAATCATCTCTGCCAATAGCTTCAAGCTGCTGACCTGCATGGCGGTCGGCATGTTGCTGGTCAGCTGCTCTTCCAGTCGCCCGACCACCCCCAAGCAAAGCGGCAATACCGTTCGTGCTCAGCCCGGGCTGGACATCAACCGTGCCCACAAGGACGGTGCGCCCTGGTGGGACGTGGATGTGAACAAGATCCCCGACGCCACACCGACCGTGCATACCGGCAATTACAAGGCCAACCCGTATACGGTGCTGGGCAAGACCTACTACCCGATGCAGGACTCGCGCAACTACCGCGCCGAGGGCACGGCGTCGTGGTACGGCACCAAGTTCCACGGGCAGAACACTGCCAATGGCGAGCTGTACGACCTGTATGGCATGAGCGCAGCGCACAAGACCCTGCCACTGCCGGCCTACGTGCGGGTGACCAACCTGGCCAACGGGCGCAGCGTGGTGCTGCGGGTCAATGACCGCGGCCCGTTCTATTCCGACCGCATCATCGACTTGTCCTACGCGGCGGCGAAGAAGCTCGGCTATGCCGAGATCGGCACTGCGCACGTACGGGTCGAAGGTATCGACCCGCAACAATGGTGGGCCCAGAAAGGCCAGCAACCGCCGTTGATGCTCAAGGAACCTCAGGCCGCTCAACCCCAGGCGATTGCCGCCAACACCGGGCGCGTCGAGCAATGGACACCGCCGCCGCAGCAGCACGCAGCGCCAGTGGTGCCGGTGCAGGTCGGGGGCAACAATGTGCCAGCGGGCAGCGGGGGCAACTTCCTGCAGGTGGGCGCCTTTGCCAACCCGGACGCCGCCGAGTTGCTGCGTTCGAAACTGAGCACCATGGTCAGTGCACCGGTGTTCATCAGCTCCATCGTGCGCAACCAGCAGACCCTGCACCGCGTACGCCTGGGGCCGATCAACAGCCAGGGCGAGATCCAGCAGGCGCAGGACAGCATTCGCCTGGCGAACCTTGGCCAGGCCAAGTTGGTCACAGCTGACTGACCTGTCTGTTTTGTCATGAATTGCCGGGCGCGGGCATGTACAATGTCCGCTTTTGCCCGCAGCGACATAAAGCCGCACTTTGCAGGCTCGGCCCAAGGCCGCAAAAACTAGACTGACTGGCGCTGGGCACACGACGTGGCCCAGGGAACATCTCAGACCATTAGCGATTTTCGAGAGACGGATGAACATCACCAACCTTGCCAAACGACTTTGCCTGCCTGTACTGCTGCTGATCACGCCTGTCGCCTTCGCGGCAGAGCAGATGATGCCTGCACCTCCGCAATTGGCAGCCAAGTCCTACGTACTCATGGACGCGTCCAGCGGCAACGTGCTGGTCGAGAACAATGGTGACGAGCGCCTGCCGCCGGCCAGCCTGACCAAGCTGATGACCGCCTACATCGCCACCCTGGACATCCGCCGTGGCCAGATCGGCGAGAACGACCCGGTTACCGTCAGCGAAAACGCCTGGCGTACCGGCGGCTCGCGCATGTTCATCAAGGTTGGCAGCCAGGTGACCGTCAGCGACCTGCTGCACGGCATCATCATCCAGTCGGGCAACGATGCATCGGTCGCCCTGGCCGAGCACATCGCCGGCAGCGAAGACGCCTTTGCCGACATGATGAACAAGACTGCCGCCGACCTGGGCATGTCCAACAGCCACTTCATGAACCCCACCGGCCTGCCGAACCCTGAGCATTACTCCTCGGCCCACGACATGGCCTCGCTGGCGCGCGCGATCATCAACGTCGACCCGGCGCACTACGCGATCTACTCGCAGAAAGAGTTCTTCTGGAACAACATCAAGCAGCCGAACCGCAACCTGCTGTTGTGGCGTGACAAGACGGTCGATGGCCTGAAAACCGGCCACACCGACGAAGCCGGCTACTGCATGGTCGCTTCGGCCGTGCGTGACGGCCAGCGCCTGATCGCCGTGGTGTTCGGCACCAACAGCGAACAGTCGCGTGCTGCCGAGACCCAGAAGCTGCTGACCTACGGTTTCCGCTTCTTCGAAACCCAGACCTTCTACCAGAAGGGCACCGAGCTGGCGCAGGCTCCGGTCTGGAAAGGCGCCACCAGCATCGTCAAGGCTGGCCTGGCTGATGACCTGACCATGACTATGCCTAAAGGCCAATTGAAGCGCCTGCAGGCTTCGATGACCATGAACCCGCAGCTCACCGCACCGATCGCCAAAGGTGACGTGATCGGCAAAGTGGAAGTCAAACTGGATGAGAACGTGGTTCACAGCGCCGACCTGATCGCCCTCGATGGCGTTGAGGAAGGTGGTTTCATCCGTCGTATGTGGGATAGCATCCGTCTATTCTTCTACGGGTTGTTCAACTGATAACGTGACCTGCCACGCCCCCGCTGATCGTTGCGGGGGCGTTGTTGTTGCCACGGCTTACGAGGCCGTTTCCGCCATGAGCGAACCTGACGTCAAGTCGCACAAAATCGAATTCCCTTGCGCCGATTACCCGATCAAGGTCATCGGCGATACCGTTGTCGGCTTCAAGGACACGGTGATCGAGATTCTCAGCAAGCACGCCAAGGTCGACCTTGCCACGCTGGCCGAACGCCAGAGCAAGGAAGGCAAGTACACCACTGTGCAGCTGCACATCGTTGCCACCAGCGAGGACCAGCTGCACGACATCAACAGTGCCCTGCGCGCGACCGGCATCGTGAAAATGGTGCTTTGATGTCCCTTTGTCTCGGTTTTCGCGATCTTGGCCTGCAGCCCTATGAACCGGTGCTGCAAGCCATGCGTCGCTTCACCGAGCAGCGTAGCCCCGACAGCCAGGACGAAATCTGGCTGGTCGAGCACCCCGCGGTCTTCACCCAGGGCCAGGCCGGCAAGGCCGAGCACCTGCTGGTGCCGGGCGACATCCCGGTGGTGCAAACCGACCGTGGCGGCCAGGTGACCTACCACGGCCCAGGGCAACTGGTGGCCTACCTGTTGCTGGACGTGCGCCGCCTGGGCTTTGGCGTGCGCGAGCTGGTCAGCCGCATCGAGCAGACACTCATCGAGCTGCTCGCCAGCTACGGTGTCACTGCTGCGGCCAAGCCCGATGCGCCGGGTGTCTATGTCGATGGAGCGAAAATCGCCTCCCTCGGCCTGCGAATCCGCAACGGCCGTTGCTTCCACGGCCTTGCTCTGAATGTGGACATGGACCTTGCTCCATTCCGCCGAATCAACCCCTGTGGGTATGCGGGGCTGGCCATGACCCAGCTGCGTGACCTGGCAGGCCCGATCGAACTCGACGAGGTCAGGACAAGGCTGCGCGGACAGCTGGTCAAGCACCTCGACTATGCTGAGCAGACGACCCTGACGGGCGGAATCGACTGAATATGACAACTGTGCAAGAAGCCGTGCCGAACCTGATACCTACCCAGGATGCCACCCCGCGCCCAGCGCCGAAGAAGGTGGAAGCTGGGGTCAAGCTGCGTGGCGCCGACAAGGTGGCGCGCATCCCGGTGAAGATCATCCCCACCGATGAACTGCCGAAGAAACCCGACTGGATCCGCGTGCGCATCCCGGTATCCCCTGAGGTTGACCGCATCAAGCAGCTGCTGCGCAAGCACAAGCTGCACAGCGTGTGCGAAGAGGCGTCCTGCCCGAACCTGGGCGAATGCTTCTCCGGTGGCACCGCGACCTTCATGATCATGGGTGACATCTGCACCCGTCGCTGCCCGTTCTGCGACGTCGGCCACGGCCGACCGAAGCCACTGGACGTGGACGAGCCGAAGAACCTGGCCGTGGCCATTGCCGACCTGCGCCTGAAGTACGTGGTGATTACCTCGGTGGACCGCGACGACCTGCGTGACGGGGGTGCCCAGCACTTCGCCGACTGCATCCGCGAAATTCGCGCACTGTCGCCGGGCGTGCAGCTGGAAACCCTGGTGCCGGACTACCGCGGGCGCATGGACGTGGCCTTGGAGATCACCGCGCAAGAGCCGCCGGATGTCTTCAACCACAACCTCGAAACCGTACCGCGCCTGTACAAGGCTGCGCGCCCGGGTTCGGACTACGATTGGTCGCTGGACCTGCTGCAGAAGTTCAAGCAGCTGGTCCCGCACGTGCCGACCAAGTCGGGCCTGATGCTCGGCCTGGGTGAAACCGACGAAGAAGTGATCGAAGTGATGCACCGCATGCGCGAGCATGACATCGACATGCTGACCCTCGGCCAGTACCTGCAGCCTTCGCGCAGCCACTTGCCGGTACAGCGCTTCGTGCACCCGGACACCTTCGCCTGGTTCGCCGAGGAAGGCTACAAGATGGGCTTCAAGAACGTCGCTTCCGGCCCGTTGGTGCGCTCGTCCTACCACGCCGACCAGCAGGCTCACGAAGCCAAGATCAAGCTCTGATCCTGGTTTGAGCTACCCATGCCGATGCGCGCCGAGAGGTGGCATCGGCATTTTTGTTTGTGTGCCATGCGCTGCAAGGAGTTGCGATGAATTGCGCCGAAACCTTTGAATGCCGCCTTCCTGCTGCAGTGCCGGGCAATGCCTGCTTTGCCATCGTCGCCCCAGCCGGCCCAGCCCGGCTGGACGCACAAAAGGCCAGCCAGTGGTTCGCCGAGCGTGGCTACCGCTGCCGTATCTACCCAGGCGTGGAGCAGGCCCAGGGCTACCTGGCAGGCTCCGATCAGCAACGCGTGCAGGACCTGCACGACGCTTTCGCAGACCCGGCGATCGACGCGATCCTGTGCATGCGCGGGGGTTACGGCAGCATGCGCCTGCTCGACAGGCTCGACTTCGACCTGATCCGCCGCAACCCCAAGCCGCTGATTGGCTACAGCGACATTACCGCGTTGCACATGGCCATCTACCGCAAAACCGGTTTGGTCACGTTCCACGGGGCCATGCTCAATGCCGACCTGCTCGGCGCCAAGCTCGCGCCGACCGAGTCTTCGCTTGTGGCACAGTTGAGTGGGGCGTTAGCGGCGGGGGATGCGCTTGTTCATCCCGCCGAGTTCCCCTTGAGCAGCGTGGTGCCGGGTGTTGCAAGGGGGCGTCTGCTGGGCGGCAACTTGTCGATCCTGGGCGCTACCATGGGTACGCTGGCGGAAATCGATACGCAGGGCTGCATCCTGTTCATCGAGGACGTCAACGAGCCGCTTTATCGGGTGGACCGCTTGCTTACCCAGCTGCGCCTTGCCGGCAAGCTGGAGGGCGTGAAGGGTGTGCTGGTGGGGGATTTTGCCGGGATTACCGTTGCGGCCTTGACGCCACTGTTGCACGACATCTTCGGGGCCCTGGGTGTGCCGGTGCTGGCCGGCTGGCGCAGTGGGCATTGTGATCCGAATGTGTGTTTGCCTATGGGGGCTGAGGTGGTGCTGGACAGCGAGGCGCAGAGCCTGGTGTTGGCGCAGGATTTGTTCAAGGCTTGAGAAGGTTGGGGCCGCTTTGCGGCCCATCGCCGGCAAGCCAGCTCCTACAAGGCTTGCGTTACGCCTGTGGGAACCGGCTTGCCGGCCACTCCCAGCATTATTGTTGGCGCAAGCTATCGAGCAGCTTGTGCGTCGGGTACCCATCCGCTGGCCAGCCCAGCCCCTGCTGCGCATTGCGGATGGCTTTGCGGGTATTGGCGCCGATGATGCCATCCGGGTTGCCTGCCTGGTGCCCGCTGGCGTTCAGCAGGTTCTGCAACTCCATGCGCTCGCTGCGGCTCAGCGGCAGGTCTTCCTTCGGCCAGCTGCCGGCAATGAAGCCCCAGCCCGAGAAGCGGTCCCCCAGCAAGCTCACCGCCAGGGCATAGGACGACGAGTTGTTGTACTTGAGGATGGCGCGGAAGTTGTCCAGCACCAGGAACGCCGGGCCACGGGCGCCTGCCGGCAGCAGCAGTGCAGCAGAGAGCTGGTTGCTATTGGCGGGCAGCTGCGTGCCTGCCGGTAGCTTCACACCCATCTGCAGCCATTCGCTGACAGGCTTGCGCAGCGAGCCGTCGGCCAGCCAGTAGTCGAAACCTGCCGGTACCTGTACCTCGAAGCCCCAAGGCTGACCGCGTTTCCAGCCGGAGCTCTGCAGGTAGTGGGCCGTGGACGCCAGGGCGTCCGGCGTGCTGTTCCAGATGTCGCGACGGCCATCGCCGTCGAAGTCCACCGCATGGGTGTTGTAGGTGGTCGGGATGAACTGGGTCTGGCCCATGGCGCCGGCCCACGAGCCACGCATGGCCTCGGGCTGGATATCGCCGTGCTGGATGATCTGCAGGGCGGCGATCAGCTGGTCCTGGGCGAACTGCGGCCGGCGCCCTTCGTAGGCCAGCGTGGCCAGCGAGCGGATCACCGACTTGCTGCCCTGGAACTGGCCAAAATTACTCTCCATGCCCCACACCGAGACCAGTACCTGGCGGTCAACGCCATAACGCTGCTCCAGCCGGGTCAGCAGTTCAGCATTCTGCTCGAGCAGCTTTTTGCCGTTGCGCACGCGCAGCGGCGACAACGCGCCTTCGAGGTACTCCCACACCGGGCGGGTGAATTCGGGCTGGCTGCGGTCGGCCTTGATCACGTCCATGTCCGGCGTGACGCCGAGGAACGCGCGGTCGAAGGTGCTTGGCGAAATGCCGGCTTGCAAGGCTTGTTCACGGAAACCGGCCTGCCACTGTGCAAAGGTTTGCAGCGGCTGGATTTCAGTACTGACGTCGGTTGTGGCGCTGGGCAGGGTGACTGCCGGCGCGGGCTGGGCGGGGGCCAGCGGCAGGGCGTCGGCGGCGGTGGGTTTTTCCGCGCAGGCGACGAGCAGGATGAAGCTGGAGGCCGCGATCAGCTGGCGGGATTTCCAACGAGGGAGAAGACTGAAGAGCATGCACAGATCCAGAATTTCAGGTCAGGTGCCGACCATACCATGCCTGCGCTTTCGATGCTTTCATGCGGCCAAAAAGTAAGAAGCCTCCCAATCTCTCGATTGGAAGGCTTCGCGGCGGTAGCTGCCTTTGCCCTTGTCCGGTTGTTCCTGGCGGCAGCGGAACAGTGGCTGGGCGACGATGGATTTGGCCTTGTTGGGGCCGTGCTTTTTCGGCTTTTTGCTCATGGCGAGGTTCCCGTTGGGGTGGATGCGGGTGGACTCTAGGCCTGAAGGGAGGGGAGGGCCAATTGATTGTGTGTATGGCCCTCGGCGCTTACTCGGGAGGCAGCGCCAGGCGCTGGCCGGCCATGAGCAGCGACAGCCGCGAGAGCCCGGTCCACGGCGACCCCTCGGCCTGGCCTTTGATCTGTGCGTCGATACGTTGGGCATCCTGCAGCAACTGAGCCCAGCGCTGCGCCGAAAGGCGCTGCAGGGCTTTGCTGACCAGCGGCCGGCGTTTGTCCCACACCGGTGGGCGGGCCTGGCTGAACGCCTTGTCCAGCGGCACGCCCTGGCTGAACTGCTGCGCCAGCCCGGCCAGCAGGCGCAGTTCGCGGGCCAGCGCCCAGAGAATCACCGGTGGCTCCACCCCTTCACCGCGCAGGCCTTCGAGCATGCGCAGGGCATGTGCGGCCTCGCCATTGAGGATGGCATCGACCAGGCCGAAGACATCGAAGCGCGCACTGTCGGCAACAGCCGCCTGTACGGTTTCGACGGTGATCTGGTTGCCCTCGGCAAGCAGCTTGAGCTTTTCGATTTCTTGCGCTGCGGCCAGCAGGTTGCCTTCGACCCGCGCGGCGATCAGGTCGACCGCGTCGCGCTGGGCCGACAGACCCGCCTGCGCCAAACGCTGGTTGATCCATTGCGGCAACTGCTGGGCATCCACCGGCCAGATCTGGATGAACTGGCAATGGGCGCCTTCGATCAAGGCCTTGCCCCACTTGGTCTTCTGCGCGCTGCCATCGAGCTTGGGCAGGCTGACCAGCAGCAAGGTGTCTTCGGCGGGGTTGGCGCAGTACTCCATCAGGGCCGCGGCGCCTTTGTCACCGGGCTTGCCCGAGGGCAGGCGCAGTTCCAGCAGGCGGCGCTGGGCGAACAGCGACAGGCTGGCGCCGGCCTGGAGCAGGGTGCCCCAGTCGAAGTTGGCGTCGGCGCTGAACACCTGGCGCTCGTCGAAACCTTGCTGACGCGCCGTATTACGGATGGCGTCGGCAGCTTCCTGACACAGCAGCGGGTCGTCGCCGCTGACCACGTAGACCGGGGCCAAGGCGCCTTGCAGGTGCTTGTTGAGTTGGGCGGGGGCGAGTTTCATGGGAAACAGGCGGGGCACCGGGGTGCCCCGCGCGGGCTTATTTGCCCGGGATTTCCAGTGGCGACTGCTGCGGCGTTTCCGCCTGCTGACGGCGCGCGGCTTCCAGCGCGTCGGCTTCGGCTTTGGCGCGTTCGTCGGCCTTGCGCTGCAGCTCGTCAAGCTGCGTCGGGGTCAGGTTCTGCAGGCGCGCCATCATCGACTGCACCAGTTCGCGGCGCATTTCCACGCGGGCCTGGCTGGCTTCCTGGTCGGAGCCGGTGATGTTGCCACCGTCACGCACGTAGATCTTGCGCACCTCAACCTTGTCGCTCAGCAGCTCCAGGTTGTTCAGGCCCAGGATGCTGTAGTTGAGGGTGGTGGTCAGCTCGTATTCGGCCGTACGACTGCCGCCGCTGTAGCTCGCCGAACGCTGGTTTTCCTGCTCGTTGGTCAGCTCCAGGCGATAAGGCGCGCCGGTGTGAACGTTGACGCCGCTACGCTCCAGAGCCTGGCGAAGCTGGACCACGGTCTGGCCGTAGGCGTTGCGCGCGCCGACGTCCATCTCCTTGACGCTGAGTTCGTTGGTGCCGGTGCCGCGCAGCTGGAAACCGCAGGCGCTGAGCATTACGGCCAGGCCCATTACCAGCAGATTGCGTTTGATCATGTTGTAGCTCCCTTGTGGGCCGATACCGCCCACCTGCACTGGCTGCAGGTGGGCGTTGCCATCAGTTGGCGACGATGTTGACCAGCTTGCCCGGTACCACGATGACCTTGCGGATGGTCAGGCCATCGATGAAGCGCAGGACATTTTCGTTGCTGCGGGCGGCGGCTTCGACTTCTTCGCGGCTGGCAGCGGCCGGCATCTCTACCTGGCCACGCAGTTTACCGTTGACCTGGACCACCAGGGTAATGGTGTCCTGCACCAGCGCTTGTTCATCGACGCTTGGCCAGGCGGCATCGATCACCGAGCCTGCGTGGCCCAGTTGCTGCCACAGCTCATGGCTGATGTGCGGGGTGATCGGGGCCAGCAGCAGGGTTACGGCTTCCAGGCCTTCCTGCAGCAGGGCACGGTCTTGCTCGGTGGCCTGCGGGGCCTTCTCCAGCACGTTCATCACGGTCATCACCTGAGCGATGGCGGTGTTGAACTTGTGGTACTGGCCGATATCGGTGCTGGCCTGCTTGATGGCGGCATGGATGGCACGGCGGATTACCTTCTGCTCGTCGCTCAGTGCAGCGGTGTCCAGCTTGCCCGGCAGCCCTTGGCTGACGTGGCCCTGGGCCAGGCGCCAGACCCGGCGCAGGAAGCGGCTGGCACCCTCGACGCCGGAGTCGGACCATTCCAGGCTCATGTCGGGCGGCGAAGCGAACATCATGAACAGGCGGCAGGTGTCGGCGCCGTAGGCTTCGATCATCGACTGCGGGTCGACGCCGTTGTTCTTCGACTTCGACATCTTCTCGGTGCCGCCGATTTCCACTGGCAGGCCGTCGGTCTTCAGGCGTGCGCCAATAATCTTGGCCTTGGCATCGCGCTCGATTTCGACGTCGGCCGGGTTGAACCAGTCCTTGCCGCCATTGCTGGCAACGCGGTAGTAGGTCTCGGCGACCACCATGCCCTGGGTCAGGAGGTTCTTGAAGGGCTCGTTGGAGGTGACCAGGCCTTCGTCACGCATCAGCTTGTGGAAGAAACGCGCGTACAGCAGGTGCAGGATCGCGTGCTCGATGCCGCCGATGTACTGATCGACCGGCAGCCAGTGGTTGGCGGCTTTCGGGTCGACCAGGCCCTGGTCATAGTTGGGCGAGGCGTAGCGGGCGAAATACCAGGACGATTCCACGAAGGTGTCCATGGTGTCGGTTTCGCGCTTGGCCGCGGTGCCACATTTAGGGCAGGTGCATGCGTAGAACTCAGGCATGCGCGCCAGTGGCGAACCGGCGCCGTCCGGCACCACGTTCTCGGGCAGGGTGACCGGCAGCTGGTCTTCCGGCACCGGCACGTCGCCGCAGGACGGGCAGTGGATGATCGGGATCGGGCAGCCCCAGTAGCGCTGGCGGCTGATGCCCCAGTCGCGCAGGCGGAACTGGGTACGCGATTTGCCCAGGTCCTTGCGGATCAGCGCGGCTTCGATGGCGTCGAAGGCGCCGGCGAAATCCAGGCCGTCGAATTCGCCGGAGTTGATCAACTGGCCATGCTCGCCGTAGGCAGCCTGCCACTCGCTGCTGACTTCATCGCCAGCGCTGGTGCGCACCACGGCCTTGACCGGCAGGTTGTACTTGTGGGCGAACTCGAAATCGCGCTCGTCGTGGGCCGGCACGGCCATCACGGCGCCGTCGCCGTAGTGCATCAGCACGTAGTTGGCGACCCACACTGGCAGCTTCTCGCCGGTCAGCGGGTGCTCGACCAGCAGGGAAGTGGCCATGCCCTTCTTCTCCTGGGTGGCCATGTCGGCTTCGGCCACGCTGCCGCTCTTGCACTCGTCGATGAACGCCTGCAGCGCCGGGTTGCCCTGGGCAGCCTGGGTAGCCAACGGGTGTTCGGCGGCGACGGCAACGTAGGTTGCGCCCATCAGGGTGTCCGGACGGGTAGTGAATACCTTCAGGGTGCCTGCGTGGCCGATGCTCGCCTGGTCGTAAGGGAACTGCACTTCCATGCCGCGCGACTTGCCGATCCAGTTGCGCTGCATGGTCTTGACCTGTTCAGGCCAGCCCGGCAGCTCGTCGAGGCTTTCCAGCAGCTCATCGGCGTAGTCAGTGATGCGGAAGTAGTACATCGGGATTTCGCGCTTTTCGATCAGCGCGCCGGAACGCCAGCCGCGGCCGTCGATGACCTGCTCGTTGGCGAGTACGGTCTGGTCGGCCGGGTCCCAGTTCACGGTCCCGTTCTTGCGGTAGATGATGCCTTTTTCGAACAGGCGGGTGAACAGCCACTGTTCCCAGCGGTAGTAGTCCGGCTTGCAGGTGGTGACTTCACGTGCCCAATCGATGGCCAGGCCCAGGCTCTTGAGCTGGGTCTTCATGTAGTCGATGTTTTCGTATGTCCACTTGGCCGGGGCGACGTTGTTTTTCATCGCCGCGTTTTCCGCAGGCATGCCGAAGGCGTCCCAGCCCATCGGCTGCAGGACGTTTTTGCCCAGCATGCGCTGGTAGCGGGCAATCACGTCGCCGATGGTGTAGTTGCGAACGTGGCCCATGTGTAGCTTGCCGCTCGGGTACGGGAACATCGATAGGCAATAGTAGGTGTCTTTGCCTGGCTGTTCGGTAACAGCGAACGACTGTTGCTCGTCCCAGAAATGCTGGGCGGCGGCTTCGATATCACGGGGCGTGTATTGTTCGTGCATGGCTACTTTTGGCTGAGAGAGAAGAGACCTTGTTCCAGGCAGCGGAACCTCGCTGCGGCCGGCACTCCGGTGTCATGAGGGTGAACGCCGTAGCATACAGCAGCGCCGCGCATCGTGGGAAACCCTGATTGCGAATGCCCGCTGGTCGCTGCATCCGGCTGCTTTTCATAGCGCCGCTAAGCTCAGTTGTGGGGGGAGATATTCTTTATCTTCAATGAGGTGAACGGATGGGAGAGACGCAGCTTACCGCAAGCAAACCGGAGCTTTACGAACGCCTGATCGACCGTCTTGGCCTGGCATTGGAAGTTGCCAGGACGTCGGTACGGTTGCGCGACGAGATGCCAGCCGAGCTGGAATTGCGCGGTTTGAGTCATGCAGAGTTCGAAGTGATCAAGGCTTACCTGGAGACGCTTCCGGAACGCCGTAATGCCACTGCCGGTACATACCCACAAGCGGAACCGACATCGGCAAAGATCATCTGGCTCAAGGACAAGAAACGCCCCGCCACGACGGCGAGATCCAGGACGCTGCCGCATCGCTAGCCGTTCAGGCCGCCAGGCGCAGGCCATCGCGCCGGTACTTCACACACACACTTCTCACGATCGGCGCCGGCTACGCACTTGTTGACCGGCGCCGATCCTCTTAGGCTGCACGCCTGCCAAGGAGGTGTGGCCGATGCCGCTTCGATTCTTCATCAAACAATGGTTGATGCCCCCCGGCATCCTGTTCCTGCTGCTACTGGCCGGCTGGTGGCTGCGCAGCCGTCGCCCGCGGTTGGCTGCAGCGTGCTTCGTGCTCGGGCTGGGCGGCTTGTGGCTGATGAGCTTGCCGCTGGTGGTACAGCAGGGCGCGCGCCTTCTGGAAACCGAGCCGCCCCTGGCGGTAAGCGAATGGGCAAGCCTGGCCAACCGTGCAGATGCCATTGTGGTACTGGGCGCGGGGCGAGAGCGCGGTGACCCGGCCTGGGGTGGCGATGACCAGCCTACGGCGACGGCCCTGGAGCGCATGCGCTTTGCCGCGCGGCTGGCGAAGGCATCGCGTTTGCCGGTGCTGACCAGCGGCGGTTTGCACTACGGCACGCCGCCCAGTGAGGCGCGCTTGATGGCCGACAGGCTGCGCGAAGACTTTGCCGTCGAGGTGAAGTGGAAGGAGGAGGCCAGCCGCACCACTTGGGAAAATGCCCGGTTCAGTGCGGACATCCTGCAACCCCTGGGCATTCGCCGGGTGGTGGTGGTGACCCAGGCCTGGCACATGCAGCGCTCGCGGTGGAGCTTCGAGCAGGCGGGGTTCGAGGTGGTGCCAGCGCCGATGGGGTTCCTTGGGCGCGATCATGCCCGGCCGTTTGCCGGGTTGCTGCCGGAAAGCCGTGCGATGTGGCAGAGCGGGCAGTTGCTGAATGAGGTGGTGGGGTTGGTTGGGTATCGGGTGTTCTACTGAATGGTTGGCTGTCAGCACCGGCCTCTTCGCGGGGCGAGCCCGCTCCCACAGGTGCACCACAGTATTCGAATCCGGTGGTATACCTGTGGGAGCGGGCTTGCCCCGCGAAGAGGCCAGTGGAGGCTTCATCAGACCGTCTTGGCAATCCGCCCAGCCGCCAGCGCCCACCCAAACAACAGCACACACACCATCGCCAGCGGCCACGAGCGCCATTGCAGGTACGGTGTCAGCTGCTGCATCGGCACCACCTCGCCATACAGCACCGCGCGCTGGAACTGCGGTACCTCGGCAGTGATCCGGCCAAACGGGTCGATCAGCGCGGTCACGCCGTTGTTGGTGGCGCGGATCATCCAGCGGCCGGCCTCCAGTGCACGCATCTGCGCCATCTGCAGGTGCTGCAGCGGCCCGATCGAGGTGCCGAACCAGGTGTCGTTGCTGATGGTCAGCAACAGGTCGCTGCGTGCCGCAAGGCCCGCCGCGAACTCCGGGTAGACCACTTCGTAGCAGATGTACGGGGCAATCTGGTAACCCTTGGCCTGCAGCAATGGCTGGTCTTCAGGGCCGCGGGCGAAGTCCGACATGGGCAGGTTGAAGAACTCGATCATGCCGCGAAGCATGTCCTGCAACGGCACGTATTCGCCAAACGGCACCAGCTTCTGCTTGAGGTAGGTGCCGTCGCCTTCGCCGGTGACGGTCACGCCGTTGTAGTAACGGCGCTGGTGATGCACCACTTCGCGCACCGGCACGCCGGTAATCAGCGCCGAGTGGCGATCAGCGGCAAAACGGCCCATGACGTCGATGTAGCCTTGCGCCTGGTCCTTGAGGATCGGCACGGCAGTCTCGGGCCAGACCAGCAGGTCCACAGGTTTGGAGCTGAAGCTCATGTCGCGGTACAGCGCCAGTTGCGCATCGATGTGCGCCGGGTCCCACTTCAGTTCCTGCTCGACGTTGCCCTGCAAGGCAGCAACCTTGAGCGGGTCGCCAGCCGGTTTGGTCCAGGCGTGGCCCTTGAGTGCCATGCCGACCACCCATGGGGCCAGCAGCAGCAGGGCACCCACGGCCAGAAACGAAGGGCGTGCGCGCAGGCGGTGCAGGTTGCACAGCAGGGCAGCAGTCAATGCCAGGGCAAAGGAAATCAGCCACACGCCGCCCAGCGGCGCCAGGCCGGCCAGTGGGCCATCCAGTTGGCTGTAACCGGCATACAGCCACGGGAAGCCGGTCAGGAACCAGCCGCGGAAGGCCTCTTGCAGCAGCCACAACGCGGCAAAGCACAGGGCGTCCGCCAGCGGTGCCTCGTTGCGCCGCAGCCAGCGTGCCCATAGCCAGGCAGGCAAGGCGAAGAACCAGGCAAGGGCGGCGAAGAACGCCAGCAACAGCACGATCGCCAGCAGCGGCGAGGCGCCGCCGTAGGTGTTCATGCTGACGTAGATCCACCAGGTGCCAGCACCGTACAGGCCGAAACCAAAGCACCAGCCGCGCCACATGGCTTGACGCGGGGTAAGCTCGCGCAGGCCAAGGTAGAGCACCGCGATCGACAGCAAGGCCAGTGGCCAGATGTCGAATGGCGCCAGGGCCAGAAGGGTAGAGGCGCCGGCCGCCAGGGCCAGCAGGTTACCGGGCCAGCCGGGGCGGGTGATCCAACGCATGTTTGTCCTTAACGGGTGATCGGTGTCAGGCGCAGCAAGTGTATCCGCCGGCTGTCGGCATTGAGAATACGGAACTTGTAGGTGCCGATTTCAGTGGTCTCGTTGCGCTTGGGCAAGTGGCCGAAGGCGCTCATCACCAGGCCGCCCACTGTGTCGAACTCGTCGTCGGAGAACTGGCTATCGAAGAACTCGTTGAAGTTCTCGATCGGCGTCAGTGCCTTGACCAGGAAGTCGCCGCTGGGCAGTGGCTTGATGTAGCTGTCTTCCTCGACGTCATGCTCGTCTTCGATGTCACCGACGATCTGCTCGAGTACGTCCTCGATGGTCACCAGGCCCGCCACGCCGCCGTATTCGTCGATGACGACGGCCATGTGGTTGTGGTTGGCGCGGAACTCGCGCAGCAGCACGTTCAGCCGCTTGGACTCGGGCACGAAGGTGGCCGGGCGCAGCAGGTCCTTGATGTTGAAGCTGTCGCCGTTCTCCTTGAGGATCAGCGGCAGCAGGTCCTTGGCCAGCAGGATCCCGAGCACATCGTCGTGGCTCTCACCGATCACCGGGTAGCGCGAGTGCGCGGCATCGATGATGGCCGGCAGGAACTCGCGGGGCGACTGGGTAGCCTTGATGCTGATCATCTGCGAACGCGGGACCATGATGTCGCGTACCTGCAGGTCCGCGACCTGGATGGCACCTTCGACAATGGTCAGTGCTTCGCTGTCGAGCAGCTTGTTCTGATGGGCTTCGCGCAGCAGCTCAAGGAGCTCCTGGCGGTTTTTCGGCTCATGGGCAAAAGCCTGGGTCAGTTTACCCAGCCAGGACTTTTGCCCGTTGCTCGATCGATCTTCGCTCATGGCGGTTCTCGTGATCCTTGCAGTATCAGTGTGTGATTGATTCGTTTTCATCGTCGGCATACGGGTCAGGGTGACCCAGTTCTGCCAGCAATTCCCGTTCCAGCGCTTCCATTTCCTCGGCCTCATCGTCTTCGATGTGGTCGTAGCCGAGCAGGTGCAGGCAACCGTGAATGACCAGGTGCGCCCAGTGCGCCTCCAGTGCCTTGCCCTGTTCGGCAGCCTCGCGTTCGACCACAGGCACGCAGATCACCAGGTCGCCCAGCAGCGGGATGTCGAGCAGTTCGTCGGGCACGTCGGCCGGGAACGACAGCACATTGGTCGCGTAGTCTTTGTGCCGGTAGGTGTGGTTGAGCTCGCGGCCTTCGGCTTCGTCGACCAGGCGGATGGTCATTTCCGAGTCAGCCGTGCGCTGGCGCAAGGCCAGTTCGCACCAGCGGCGGAAGGCAGCATCGTCAGGGGCAGCGGCGTCCGTGGCCCGTTGCAGGTCAAGTTCAAGCATCTTTGTTGCTGACCTCGGGCTTGGCCTGACGGGCTTCGAAGCGGTCGTAGGCTTCGACGATACGCTGCACCAGTGGGTGACGAACCACATCTTTGGGTTGGAAGTGGGTAAAGCTGATACCCGGAACGTCCTTGAGCACCTCGATCACGTGGGCCAGGCCCGACTTGGTGCCGCGTGGCAAGTCGACCTGGGTGATGTCGCCAGTGATCACTGCGGTGGAGCCGAAGCCGATGCGGGTGAGGAACATCTTCATCTGCTCGAGCGTGGTGTTCTGGCTCTCGTCGAGGATGATGAAGCTGTTGTTCAGGGTGCGGCCACGCATGTAGGCCAGCGGGGCGATCTCGATCACCTGGCGCTCGATCAGCTTGGCAACGTGCTCGAACCCGAGCATTTCGTACAGGGCGTCATACAGCGGGCGCAGGTACGGGTCGATTTTCTGGGCCAGGTCGCCAGGCAGGAAGCCGAGCTTCTCGCCGGCTTCGACCGCCGGGCGGACCAGCAGAATGCGGCGCACTTGCTCGCGCTCCAGGGCGTCCACGGCGCAGGCCACGGCAAGATAGGTCTTGCCGGTACCGGCCGGGCCAACACCGAAGTTGATGTCGTTGGCGAGGATTTCTTTCACGTAGCGCTGCTGGTTGACCCCGCGCGGGCGAATGTTGCCCTTGCGCGTGCGCAACGAGACGCTGACCTCGTTCACCGCCGGGTTGTCGAGGGCCTCGACGGTCGATTCCTGCAGGTACAGGTGCACGGTCTCCGGCGACAGCTCGGTAGCCTTGGCCTCGCGGTAGAGGCGGCGCAGCAGTTGCTCGGCAGCAGAGGTGGTCTTGGGTTCGCCGATCAGCTCGAATTGATTGCCGCGGTTGCGGATCTCGATGGCCAGGCGTTGCTCGATGAGGCGCAAGTGCTCGTCGAACTGGCCGCACAGGTTGGCGAAACGGTGGGCCTCGAAAGGTTCGAGGATGAAACGATGGGGTTCTATGGGTGCGTTCAAGGTCGTTTTAAGCCGCTCGACGGCAATAAGGGTGAACCCAAGAATAACCCTTGAAGGGCAGGGGCGAAAGCACTGAAACGATCAAGGGTATGTGTGGCCTGTCCCGGCCGCTTTGCGGGTAAACCCACTCCGACAAGTACTCCAGCGTTTTCAAGGCTGTGGGCTCGGGTTCACCCGCGTAGCGGCTGGCACTGCTATGATGCGCGCCTTTTCTTACGCATGTGTTATCCCGCCCAACATGAGCAAACGCGAACCCGCCATCTATAAAGTGATCTTCCTCAACCAGGGGCAGGTCTTCGAGATGTATGCCAAGCAGATCTACCAGAGCGACCTGTGGGGCTTTCTGGAAATCGAGGAATTCGTCTTCGGTGAGCGCGCCCAGATCGTCGTCGATCCGAGCGAAGAGAAACTGAAGAACCAGTTCGAGGGCGTGATCCGCAGCTTCGTGCCGATGCACTCGATCGTGCGCATCGACGAGGTGGAGCGGCTGGGCACGGCAAAGATCAGCGAGGCCAAGGGTGGCGGCAATGTGATGCCGTTCCCGATGCCGATGCCGGAGAAGTAAGTACAGTCAGGGAAGTGGCGAGAACGGTGTGCGGCCTTCGGCGTTCTGCAGCTCCAGCAGGTACTTGCGGAAGATCTGGCCGAGCACCTGGGTGGCGTGTTCCAGTTCGTCGCGGGGCATCTGCTCGGTGACTTCGTCAGCCATGTCCAGCGCGTCTTCGGCGCCGTTGACGGCGGCCATCTTCAGCAGAATATAAGCCTGCACGTTGTTGGCCTTGACCCCTTCGCCATGGAAGAACATGGCGCCGAGGCGGTATTGCGCGTCGGCATGGCCCTGCAGCGAGGCCTTGCCGAACCAGTCCACAGCCTTTTTCAGGTCTTTGGGCGTTTGCGTGTAGTAGTACTCACCCAGTTCGAACTGCGCTTGGGCGTCCCCGGTCGCCGCCGTCTGCTCGCAAGCCTTGAGGGCGTTGGCCTGGTCTTCTGGCTGGACATTGAGCGTGCAGCGCCCCGTTGCTGGAATCAGCAACGAGTTACCGCCCTCCGCCAGTGCCAGCAGGGGCTGAAGAAGCAACAGGCAGCCCAGTGTCAGGGCGCGGCCGGTGCGGTTCATGGGGATCGACTTACCTCTGCAAAGCTACGGCCAAGGTCTCTGGTGGCACATTATGGGATAAGCAGCGCCTACCTTACAAAGTTTTACTCGAATTTCTGTGTTGGTGGGCAAACTTGCTGATGAAGGAAGAGATTTTATTGCTTGCACCGGCCTCGTCGCGGATGAATCCACGAGCGTAGGAGCGGATTCATCCGCGATGAGGCCGGTGCAGATTGTCGCTTACTTCAGCTTGGCAAACGCTTTTTCAGCGGCATCCAGGGTGATCTTCAGCTCCGCCTCGCCATGGGCGATCGAGGTGAAGCCCGCCTCGAACGCGCTCGGTGCCAAGTACACACCACCTTCGAGCATCAGGTGGAAGAAGCGCTTGAAGCGGTCTGCGTCGCTGGCCATCACGTCGTCGAAGGTGACGATATCGTCGGCACCGCTGAAGTACAGGCCGAACATCGCGCCTGCCTGGGTGGTGACAAACGGTACGCCAGCGGCATCGGCCAGTTGCTGCAGGCCGTCGAGCATGCGGCTGGTGTAGGCGGTCAGTTCGTCATGGAAGCCCGGGCGGCTGATCAGCTTCAGGGTAGTCAGGCCGGCGGCCATGGCCAGCGGGTTACCCGACAGGGTGCCGGCCTGGTACACCGGGCCCAGCGGGGCGATGCAGCCCATGATTTCACGCTTGCCGCCGAAGCAGCCCACCGGCATGCCACCACCGACGATCTTGCCGAAGGTCGACAGGTCCGGGGTGATGCCGTAGTAGCCCTGGGCACCGCCGAGCGATACACGGAAGCCGGTCATCACTTCGTCGAAGATCAGCACCACGCCGTGCTTGTCACACTGCTCGCGCAGGCCTTCGAGGAAGCCAGGGGCGGGCGGCACGCAGTTCATGTTGCCGGCCACCGGCTCGACGATGATGCAGGCCACGGTCTGGCCGACTTCGGCCAAGGTCTTCTCGACGGCGGCGATGTCGTTGAACGGCAGGGTCAGGGTGTGTTTGGCGAAGTCCGCCGGTACGCCCGCCGAGCTCGGCACGCCCTGGGTCAGCAAGCCGGAGCCGGCCTTGACCAACAGGCTGTCGGAGTGGCCGTGGTAGCAGCCTTCGAACTTGATGATGGCGTCGCGGCCGGTGTAGCCACGGGCCAGGCGGATCGCGCTCATGGTGGCTTCGGTGCCGGAGCTGACCATGCGCACCATCTCCATCGACGGCACCAGCGAGCAGACCAGGTCGGCCATCTCGGTTTCCATCGCGGTCGGTGCCCCGTACGACAAGCCGTGCTGCAACTGGTTACGCACGGCGTCCAGCACGTCCGGGTGGCCGTGGCCAAGAATCATCGGGCCCCAGGAGCCTACGTAGTCGACGTAGCGCTTGTCGTCCTCGTCGGTGACATACGCACCTTCGGCATGCTTGAAGAACAGTGGGGTGCCGCCGACGCTCTTGAAGGCGCGGACGGGCGAATTGACGCCGCCGGGGATGTGCTTCTGGGCTTGGGCGAACAGGGATTCGGAACGGGACATGGGATCTTCTCTCGAAATCAGGAAGCGAACAGGGCGTTGAAGGCGCGGGCGCGGCGGGTGACTTCCTGCGCGCTGTCGGCACCGAACAAGCCATGGATCACCGCCAGCAGGTCGGCACCGTGGGCGACCAGCGGGGCGGCGTTGTCGAGGGTGATGCCGCCGATCACGGCGATCGGCAGCCTGACCCGGGCCCGGGCCTGCTGCAGCAACTCGACGTTGGCAGCGGGCGCACCGGGCTTGGTCACGGAATTGAAAAAACGGCCGAAGGCGACATAGCTGGCGCCCTCGCTGGCGGCCTGGGCAGCCAGTTCGAGGCTGGCGTGGCAGGTCGAGCCGATGATGGCCTGGCGGCCCAGCAGGGCACGTGCCGGGGTCAGCGGGCCATCCGTCTGGCCCAGGTGTACGCCGACGCCAAGGCGCGCGGCCAGTTCGGCATCGTCGTTGATCAGCAGCTGCGTGCCGTAGCGCTCGCAGAGCTTCATCAAGCCTTCGGCTTCGCGCAGGCGACGGGCGGCATCATCGCTTTTGTCGCGGTACTGCAGCAGGCGCACGCCGCCTTCCAGTGCTGCCTCGACGTGGGACAGGAAACGGCCGGCGAGCAGCTGGCTGTCGGTGATTGCATACAGACCGCGTAGCGTCATCTGAAAGCCTCGTATCAGGAGCAGAAGTCCAGGGGCAGGCGGCGCGGCACGAACTGGCCCTTGCCCAGCTGCTCGGCGTCACGCAGGGTGCGCCAGGTGTAGTCCAGCGCGCTGCGCACGGCGCTTTGCAGTGCTTCGCCCAAGGCCAGCCGGCCGGCCAAGGTGCTGGCCAGGGTGCAACCCGAACCGTGGTAGCTGCCGGGCAGGCGCTGGCAGGTCCAGGTATGGCGCTGGCCATCCCGGCTGTACAGGCGGTTGTGAATTTCGTCTTCGTCGCCGTGACCACCGGTAATCAGCAGGTGTCTACAAAACGGCAACAGTTTTTCGGCACACTCGTCGGCAGTACCTTCGGGCAGTTCGGCGAGGATGCGCGCTTCGGGCAGGTTGGGCGTGGCGATGGCGGCCAGTGGCAGCAGGCGTTCGCGCACGGCGTAGCCGACTTCGTCCTTGCCCAGGCGGCCCCCGCCACCGGCGCGCAGCACCGGGTCGCAGACCACGGGCAAGTGCGGGTGGGCACTGAGCAGTTCGGCGACGGTGTCGACCATTTCGATCGAGCCGAGCATGCCCAGCTTGACCGCGGCCACCGTGGAGTCGGCCAGCACGGCATTGGCCTGGGCCAGCACCCACTCGCGGTCGAGCACGCGGAAGTCGGAAACGTTGACGGTATCCTGCACGGTCAGGGCGGTCACTGCGGGTGCAGCGTGACAGCCTTGGGCGATCAGGGCTTCAATATCTGCCTGCAAGCCGGCGCCGCCACTTGGGTCGTGGCCGGAGAGACAGAGGACAACGGGGCGGGAGCTGTAGGTATTCATGGTCGGCGAGCTTACCACCAAACCCATTTGCGCGGATCGTCCTACAAACGGGTTTTGCTGATCAATTGGTCAGATTTGTGTTGATGTTGTTGCCGAAAGCATTGATTTAGAGCCTTTCCTTCCAAAATTGAAGTGGCTCGTGGCCAGCGTGGAAAGCTATGCTAGAGTGCTCTGATAACTCGATAAACGGGCTTTGCCGGATTTCGTCGTCTCATAGGGATAGGAGGCCACTGCGACGCGACCGAGCAGGCCATGCTGGGGCTGTATGCGCTATTTGCTGATTTTGCTTCTGGGCTACTTGCCCATGCTGGCCGCTGCGGTCGATTTCGACGATGCCACCCGGCACCTTCCACTGGGCAAGGTCATGCAGGTCTATGAGGACCGCGATGGCAGCGCCAGCATTGCCCAGGTTTCCGCGCCCGCATTCGCCAGCCGTTTTCGTGCGCACCGTGAGGAGGTGTTGAACGCCGGGTATTCGACCTCGGTGTTCTGGTTGAAGATCGACCTGCGGTACCTGGCCTCGGCAGACGCTACACCCCGCCAGTGGTTACTGGAACTGGCCTACCCGCCGCTGGATCACCTCGAGCTTTACCTGCAGGGTGCCGACGGCGGCTACCGCCTCGCCCAACGCACCGGCGACGCCTTGCCCTACGCCAGCCGCCAGATCCGCCAGAACAACTATCTGTTCGAATTGCCCCTGCAACCCGGCCAGGCCGCCACCGTGTACTTGCGCCTGCACAGCCAGGGCTCCGTGCAGGCGCCGCTGGCACTGTGGTCTGCCGAGGCGTACATGGAAGATCAGCCTACCCGGCTGTACGTGCTGGGGATCATCTACGGCGTATTGTTGGTGATGCTGGTTTATAACCTGTTCATCTTCCTCAGCGTGCGCGATGTCAGTTACCTCTATTACATCCTCTACATCGCCTCGTTCGGCCTGTACCAGGTGTCGGTCAATGGCGCCGGAGTGGCGTACTTCTGGCCGGACAGCCCCTGGTGGGCCAATGCTGCAACACCGCTGTTCATCGGGGCGGCGGGCGTGTTCGGCTGCCAGTTCGCCCGCCATTTCCTGCGCCTGGGCAAGGTCAGCCGTGGCCTGGACCGCCTGCTGCAACTGCTGATGCTGGGTGGTGTGGTGGTGATGCTGCTGGCAGTGAGCATGCCTTACGGCATTGCCTTGCGCATGGCCACGGTGCTGGCGCTGTTGTTCACCGTGAGCATCTTTACTGCCGGGTTGTACGCGTGGTCCCGCGGCTTGCGCGTGGCGCGCTGGTTCATCATCGCCTGGACGGCGTTCTTGCTCGGCGGGCTGGTCAATACCCTGATGGTGCTGGGTTACCTGCCTAATGTGTTCATTACCATGTACGCCAGCCAGCTCGGTTCGGCGCTGGAAGTGGCGCTGTTGTCGCTGGCCCTGGCTGACCGCATCAACAGCATGCGCGAACAGCAGGCGCAGACCCTGCGCGATACCGGGCGGACATTGGAGCAACTGAACCAGCAACTGGCCAGGAGCAACCTCCTCAAGGACGAATTCCTCGCAACGGTCACTCACGAATTGCGCACGCCGATGAATGGTGTGATCGGTTCGCTGGAGCTGATGCAGACGTTGCCCTTGAGCGCCGAGATGGCCCAGTACCACCGCACAGCGGTGGCGTCGTCGCAGAACATGATGGATATGGTCGACGATATCCTCACCCTCACCGAATTGCAGGCCGGCCGCCTGCGCGCGCAGCCTGCGCCGTTCAGCTTGCGTCGCACCCTCCAGGATTTACGCGCGGGCTACGCCGGAACTGCCCTGGGCAAGGGGCTGTACCTGAGCCTGGACATCCCTGCCGAACTGCCAGACGAGTTGCTTGGCGATGCCCAGAAGCTGATGCGTTGCCTGGGTTGCCTGGTCGACAACGGCCTCAAGTTCACCCACCAGGGCGGGGTGGTGGTGCAGGTCCGTGGCCGGCGCGTGGGGCCGGACAACCTGGCGCTGACCTTCACCATCAGTGACAGCGGTATCGGCTTCGATGACCTGGACCAGGCGATCCTCTACCAGCGCTTCTTCCAGGTCGATGGTTCGATGACCCGGCGCTATGGCGGGCTGGGCATCGGCCTGTCGATCTGTCGGCAGATGGCGGATGTGCTGGGTGGCAAGCTGGTGCATGAGTCGACGCGCGGGCTGGGCAGCCGGTTCGAATTGAGCCTCAATGTGGCGGTCTCGCAGGTGCAGGTGCCGCCGGGCAGGGTTGTGTCGGGAATCTCTCGGCTCTAACGGCACAGTGGTGTAGCCCCTGCAAGGGGCTGCATTACGATTTCTCCTGGCCGGAGTATTTGACCGTTCAGGTGACCGTTCAAAAAACTATTGCGCTCACCATCAACCAAGCAAAAGACAGCCAGCCCAGCCAAGCAGATAGCACCATCTTACGTCTCATGTGTTTTGGGAATTCCAAAACGTCCGTCGCGTCTAATAATCCTTTTTTTATGGACTGTTCACAAAGCGCCATAGCCCCACATAATTGAAAGATTACAAGAAGTTTGGAGGTTGTTCCATAGTTTCCCCAGGTTGTTCTAATGGTGCTCAAGCATTGGCTTCTTTGTAGTGACGAGATTATCAAGTGAAAATTTCGAGTGCTGGCTAACTGCAGGTCGAGTGTAAGCCCGACTGCAAATGCGATCATTGCGGGGCTTAGCGATACTATGGTAATGGACGCGCTTAACTTATCACTCATCGTAAACAACCTGGTAAATCGCTTCGCCCATTATTTCACCAGCCTTCATACCACCCAAACTCCCGGCCAGGGCGGCTAATCCCGTCACAACTAACGAACATACAGGAGTGCCTGGGCCGGCTGCCCAGCAGGCCGAAATTGCAATCGCGCCGCCAGCTTTTGCTCCTGCAATTCCTCCTGCGAGGCCGACTGAAAAATTACCTATCTCAGTGAATTGGGTTTTTTTGCAGTTGCCTGGATTTTCCGATTGGCAGGCCTCGTATATTGTAAGTGCCGAGCCAATCCCACCTAGCGCAATTCCGACGTTTCCTCCGGCTTTCAGATATTTTGACAGAGCCACCAGCTTGTTCAGATGCGTCGAATAGCCTGGGATCTGTCCAGGAGCGCCGGCTTTGCTCCAATGATGCACCAAGCTCCTGCTGGATATTCCCAAATCTCGGCGCAAAGCTTCATATCTGCCCAGGTCCAGGTGTTTGTTGAGAAACGTCATTCTCAACTGTGCATCCAGTTGCTTGAACAGTCTCCTGCGCTCGACAAAGAACTCGTTGCTTTGAAGATGGCCATGAAGGGTGAATTGCTGCTGGTGGAGCGTCTCAATCTTGCGCAGCGTAGTAGTCAGCTCATCCAGCGCCTTTTCCATCATCGCCTGGCCCACGCCCATCGCCAGGCTCACATCGCTAAGCAACCCTGCGATTTCAGCTTGATGCTTCATCATGAACTCGGCTTCTTCAGGCGTAAGACTCGCCAATGCTTCCCTCGCCTGTTTCGCCGCACTCATGGCATACAATTCTTCCTGAGTACAAACCGGGCGACTAAGTCCATCACCAATGACGAAGATCTCCCCAGCTTTGAAACCCAAATGATGCGTCGGGTTCAGCCTCTCCAGTATCGACCGTGGCAGCTTGGCCCGCGGTGCACCGAGTTCGATCAGCACTTCCTGATACGTCATGCACTGCGGCACGATGAAGAAACCAGGCTCCATAGCTTGCGGTCCAGCCGATGGTTGCAAGGAGTGGGGCTGGTAGGAATCCCCTACGGACGGATGGGGACGGAATTGTGGGGGCGTTTCATAAACCGCAGCGGGTGCTGATGTGTGGCGAGGGGCGGGACCTCGGCCCAGCGGGGCAACCACGCGATTGCTGCCCAGTGGGCAGGCGCATTTAACCAAGGCGCCATCAACGGCGGTCGGTATGTTGTTCTGCCGCCAGCGGGGCTCGCCTTCAATTATGGTGCCTTCTACCCCGCAGCGCGGACAGAAGGTCGTCTTGTCACCTTGTAGCAGCCAGTAGCTGCCGTGGACCCGGCCACGGGCTTGGCTGGCGATGCAGATGGCGCCGCTGGTGGTTTCGTCGCCATCCAGTCCTTGGCCTCGGCCAAAGATGTTAATGCGCTGGCTCATGTCTCACCTCGGCTGTGAAGATGGAAGCCTGAACGTAGCAGCCTGGAGGCAATTTTTTTCACGATAAGGAAGGTTTGGGAAAGGTCCTACAAGAGATGAAGAGTTGGATGTCATATTTCCTGTTAAGCAGGCTGGCGTTATCGCGGCTTAAACCTTCCCCGACGCAACCCAAGTCACATGTTTAGTCATTATTGTCACTTTGACTCCCTCCCAGTGAGTGCTTCACTGGAACTCTCAGCCCTACCCGGCCCCAGGAGTTCCCGATGAACCTGCACCAGTACGCTGAAACCCACGAAGTCACCAACCAGCCGCCGTCCCTCGACGGCGCCAACCTGTACCGCCTCGACCTGCCGCTGCAAGAGTGGTCGCGGCGTTGCGGGGCCGGTTGGGCCGAGTCGCGGATCGACGCCTACGGTGCCTTGGCCGGCGGGCCGCTGATGGCCGCAGGCTTTCTGGCCAACGCGCACAAACCGGAATTCAGCAGCCATGACCGCTATGGCCGTCGCATCGACCTGGTGGAATTCCACCCCGCCTACCATGAGCTGATGCGCACCGCTGTCGAGCACGGCCTGCCTTCGTTGCCCTGGGCCGAGCCCCGCCCCGGCGCGCACGTGGCCCGGGCGTCGATGACCTACCTGCACAGCCAGGCCGAAGCGGGCACCGGCTGCCCGCTGACCATGACCTTTGCCGCCGTCCCCGCGCTCAGGCTGCAACCCGAGCTTGCCCAATACTGGCTGCCGAAGATCCTCGCCCGCGAGTACGACCCGCGCAATGTCGGCGACCGGCACAAGGCCGGGGTGACCATCGGCATGGCCATGACCGAAAAGCAGGGCGGCACCGACGTGCGCGCCAACACCACCCGCGCGTACCCGGTCGGCAGCCCAGGGCCGGGCCAGCCCTACGAGCTGGTCGGGCACAAGTGGTTCTGCTCGGCGCCGATGTGCGATGCCTTCCTCACCCTGGCCCAGACCGACAAAGGCCTGAGCTGCTTCCTGTTGCCACGCCATCGCCCGGATGACAACCGCAACCAGTTCTACATCCAGCGCCTGAAAAACAAGCTCGGCAACAGCTCCAACGCTTCCAGCGAAGTGGAATTCCGTGGCGCCCTGGCCTGGATGATCGGCGAGGAGGGGCGGGGTGTTCCGACCATCATCGAGATGGTAGCGATGACCCGCTTCGACTGCATGGTCGGGTCCAGCGCCCTGATGCGCCAGGCCTTGACCCAGGCCACCCACCACTGTGCCCACCGCAAGGTCGGTGGCCGGGTGCTGAGCGAGCAGCCGCTGATGCAGAACGTACTGGCCGACCTGGCCCTGGAAAGCGAGGCGGCGCTGGCCTTGAGCCTGCGCATGGGCCAGGCCCTGGAACAGCTCGATGACCCGCAGCAAGCACACTTCGCCCGGTTGGTCACCGCCGTGGGCAAGTACTGGATCTGCAAGCGCGCGCCGGCCATGATCAACGAAGCCGCCGAATGCCTGGGCGGTGCCGGGTATGTAGAAGACAGCATCCTGCCCAGGCTGTACCGCGAAGCGCCGGTCAATTCGACCTGGGAAGGCTCTGGCAACGTTCAATGCCTGGACGTGCTACGGGCGTTGTCCAAGGAGCCGGGCGTGCTCGATGCGCTGTTCACCGAGTTGGGCGATGGCCATGGCGACCCGCGCCTGGCCGCGCACATCGGCAACCTCAAAGGGGCTTTTGCCGATACCAGCGATATCCAGTACCGCGCTCGCCAGTTGACCGAAGATATCGCCCTGGCCCTGCAGGCCAAACTGTTGCTCGAAGCGGGTAACGCGGCGGTCAGCGACGCGTTCATCGGCAGCCGCCTGGCAGGTGGCGGGCGTGCATACGGTGCGCTGCCACGCGGGGCGGACGTCACGGCGTTGGTAGCGCGAGCGACACCTGCCTGGCCGAGCTGAGTTCAGCGTAGGAGCGGGCTTGCCCGCGAATGGCGGCAGCACCGATCGATGGGGGTGTTTTTAGCGGCGAAGGCAGGCAAGATGGCTGACATGCATGTCCAGACAGGAAGCACAGTGTGAGCCACGCCTTTGTAGTCGTTGATACTCCCGAACAGGCCGTCGACCGTCTGGCGGCCCTGCATGAACAGGCCACCGGGGCCCTCAGCCTGGCCCTCAAGCGTTACCTGAAAGACCGCACCGAGCCGGACGCCGACGAGCGCGCCGTGTACCGCTACCCGGCGCTGCGCCTGACCTATTACAGCCACGGCGAAGTCGCCGCCACCACCCGCGCCTATGCCAAGGTCCAGGTGGCCGGCACCTACAGCGTCACCGTTACCCAGCCGGCGGCATTTCGTGGCTACCTGCTCGAGCAGTTGCGCCCGTTGATGCACGACTACACGGTGACCGTCGAAGTCGGTGTCAGCGAACAGAATATTCCCTACCCGTATGTGGTCGACCAGGGTGACGAACTGGCCGGCAGCGGCATCACCGCCGCCGAGCTGGCGCGGGTATTCCCCAGCACCGACCTGTCGGCCGCGACCGATAACATCGCCGATGGCCTGTGCGACTGGGGCAGTGCCGAAACCCTGCCGCTGGCGCTGTTCGATGCCGCCCGCGTGGACTTCTCGCTGCGCCGCCTGGTGCACTACACCGGCAGCGACTGGCGCCATATGCAGCCGTGGATCCTGCTCACCAACTACCATCGCTATGTCGACCAGTTCATCAGCCACGGCCTGGAGCAGCTGCGTGAAGACCCGCGCTTCGTGCGCATGGTGTTGCCGGGCAATGTGGCGATCGAGAAGGGCATGGACCACGGCGAAGCGCAGGCCTTGGTGGCCAGCGTGGTCTGGCACCGCTACCAGATGCCGGCCTACCACCTGATCGCCGCCGACGGCGATGGCGTGACACTGGTCAATATTGGCGTCGGCCCGTCCAACGCCAAGAACATCACCGACCACCTGGCGGTGCTGCGCCCGCACTGCTGGCTGATGATCGGCCACTGTGGCGGCCTGCGTCAGTCGCAGACCATCGGCGACTATGTGCTGGCGCACGCCTACATGCGCCGTGACGGTATCCTCGACCGCGTAGTGCCGCCGAATATCCCCATTCCGGCCTTGGCCGAGGTGCAACTGGCGCTGCAGGAGGCGGCCGCGCAGGTGACCGGCGAACGTGGCGAGGAGCTGAAAAAGCGCCTGCGCACCGGCACCGTGCTGACCTACGACGACCGTAACTGGGAGCTGCGCTGGGCCCAGGAGCGCCCGCTGATCAACTTGTCGCGCGCCGTGGCGGTAGACATGGAAAGCGGCACCATCGCAGCCCAGGGCTATCGCCTGCGTGTGCCATACGGCACTTTGCTGTGCGTGTCCGACAAGCCGCTGCACAGCGAAATCAAGCTGCCGGGTTCGGCCAACGCCTTCTACAACCGTGCGGTCAGCCAGCACCTGAAGATCGGCATCGCCGCCCTCGATTTGCTGCGTACCGAGCTCAATTCGTTGCACTCGCGTAAACTGCGCAGCTTCGATGAGCCGCCGTTCCGCTGAGGATCCATGCCACTGCCACCCCGTTCCAAGCCGCGCCGCCCCCAGGCGCGGCCTGCCGCCGGCCCACGTCGCCAGCCCAAGGCGCCACCAGCGGAGCCACGCCTGATCCTGTTCAACAAGCCGTTCGATGTGCTGACCCAGTTCAGCGACGGCGACGGGCGCGCGACGCTCAAGGACTTTATCGATATCCCGGGTGTCTACCCGGCAGGGCGGCTGGACCGTGACAGTGAGGGCCTGCTGCTGCTGACCAACGATGGCGGTTTGCAAGCCCGAATTGCCGACCCCAGGCACAAGCTGGCGAAAACCTATTGGGTGCAGGTGGAGGGCGAGCCGAGCGATGAGCAGTTGCAGCGGCTGCGTGACGGTGTCGAGCTCAACGACGGCCCGACGCTGCCGGCCGAAGCACGGCGCCTTGATGAGCCGGCGCTATGGCCGCGCAACCCGCCAGTGCGGTTTCGCAAGAGCGTGCCGACCAGCTGGCTGGAGCTGGTGATTCGCGAGGGGCGTAACCGCCAGGTGCGGCGTATGACGGCGGCGGTAGGGCTGCCGACCCTGCGCCTGGTGCGTGTGCGGATTGGCAACTGGTCGCTGGATGGGTTGGAGCAGGGGTGCTGGCGCGAGGTTGCAGCCAAGCTTTAAACCCCTTCGAGAAACCCCACCACCACGCTCTTGATGATGAAGGCCAGCACGCCCAGCCCCAGCACGCAGAACAGGATCAAGGTGCCAAACCGTCCGGCCTTGGACTTTTTCGCCAGGTCCCAGACGATGAAGCCCATGAAACCGATCAACACGGTGACCAGGATGATCATCATCCATTCTTCGAATACGGCGGGATCCATCGGTGTTCTCCGGGCAGGCTGGGCTGGCGATTATACGCCGGGCCGCACGCGCATTTAACGAAGGTGGGTCAAAGGTAGCTCGGTGCTCGCCAGCACCTGGTTCAGCACGAAACTCGAACGCACACTGGTGACGCCTTCGATCCGGGTCAGGCTGCCCAGTAGCAGTTTCTGGTAGTGGTCCATGTCCGGCACCACCACCTTGAGCTGGTAGTCGGCGTCCATACCCGTCACCAGGCTGCATTCGAGCACCTGTGGCAGGTTGCGGATGGCCGCCTCGAACGTCTCGAAACGCTCCGGCGTGTGCCGGTCCATGCCGATCAGCACGTAAGCCGTCAGGCTCAGGCCGAGCTTCTTGCGATCGAGCAGGGCGACCTGGCGCGAGATATAGCCATCGTCTTCCAGTTGCTTGACCCGACGTGAGCACGGCGATGGCGACAAGCCGATGCGTTCGGCCAGCTCCTGGTTGGAGATGCGCGCATCGCGCTGCAGTTCGGCGAGGATGCTCAGGTCGTAGCGGTCCAGCTTGCTCATGGAAAAGGCCTTTTCTGTTCAGATTGCGGTTAATTATCAATCCAGGGTTAAAAATTGCGCAAGTGCTATTTATCTGAGCAATCTTCGCAATCCGCTGCCGGCGCCACACCGGTATCTTTATCAACAGAATCACTGCCCGGACATCAGTCCACGGCGACGCGCCCTAGGCGGGCGGTCGCGGCCAGCCATCCAACAGGATGCGCCAGGCCCCCGGGCTACACACCTTCCAGAAGACGGTGTGAGGTGAGCCGGCGCCACAAGTGCCGAGCACGGACGACAATTCTCGAAGGGAGGCCCAATGGCCTCCCTTTTTTCATGTCCGTGTCCCGTCCTGAATAAGGTTTACACCTCCCATCCCGAATTTCCGGAGAGTCAGATGGAGCAAGGTGTAAAGCGCACACAGCGAGATTACTCACTGTCTTTTAAATTGGCGGTGGTTGATCAGATTGAAAAAGGCGAGATGACCTACGGCCAGGCCCAGGAACGGTATGGCATCCAGGGCCGGTCGACGGTTCTGGTATGGTTGCGTAAGCACGGTCGGCAGGATTGGAGCCAAGGGGCATCGATCCGAGTCGAGAGGAGCTGCGCGATGTCTGACCCCAAACCGCTCACTCCAGAGCAGCGGATCAAAGAGCTTGAGCAGCAGCTTGAGCTGATGAGCCAGAAGGCCCAGTTCTTCGAGACGGTCGTTGATGTTCTGAAAAATGACTATGGTGTTTCGGTCGTAAAAAAGCGATCCGGCAAGTCCTCTCGCAAGGCCAAGTCGCAGGACTGAGCATTGCCAGGGCTTGTCAGTTTCTAGGCATCAGTCGACAGGCATACTACAAACGCAACCGAGCCGCTGATGGCAAAGAACGCCAGGCAGACCGGGTGGTTGAGTTTGTACAGCAAGTCCGAATGCGCCAGCCCCGTCTGGGTACCCGCAAGCTGCACTATCTGCTGAATTGCCAACCTGACAGACGATTCCAGGTCGGCCGAGATAGGCTGTTCCAGGTCTTGGGAGAGCGCCGTTTGCTCGTACTGCCTAAGCGGGCCTACCACAAGACAACACAAAGCTTTCATCGCTTCTACCGCCATCCCAACTTACTCAAGCCTGGGCCAAGCCAGATTGTTCCGACAAGGCCGGAACACGTCTGGGTGGCCGACATTACTTACCTGCCCGCACGTAACGGCCCGCTATACCTGAGCCTGATAACGGATGCGTACTCAAGGAAAATCGTTGGCCACCACGTCCATGAAAGCCTGCATGCGGAATCGGTGGCGCAAGCTTTCAAGTAGGCATTGCGCAAGCGACGTCATCGCCAGCCATTAGTCCACCATTCGGATCGAGGCATCCAATACTGCTCGGCTCTATACCAGTCACTGCATCAACGGCACGGCGTCCAGTGCTCCATGACCGATGGGTATGACTGCTACCAGAACGCGCTGGCCGAGCGAATCAACGGAATCCTCAAGATGGAGCTGCTGTTGAGTAGTCCTGCAGATCTGGAGCAAGCGAGACAGATGGTTGACGAGGCAGTGCAGATCTACAACACAGAACGGCCTCATATGGCCCTGAAAAACAAAACGCCCGATGCTGTGCATCGGGCGTTTTGAGGCCTGTCGGCCTACCTGAACAGATGTAAACCTATTTCAGGACTAGACACCGCGATTTCATCTGCCCGCCGGTTACAGGCGCGGTAGACTGGCAGCGTGCCGTTTTCTAACCGTGAGGGACACCATGAAGTCGCGCATCTGGCAGTTGGCAGGTGTTGGTTTGCTGGGTTTGAGCATCAGCTGGGGCGCCATGGCCCAGGGCCCGGACGAGGGGCATGGCAGCAATGGCCGGCAAGACCCCAATGGCGCAGGCGAAGGGCGTTCGCCGCTCAACTCGCGTGACGAAGTGCGTCAGACCCAGCCTGCGCGGCAGGGCTATTACCAGGATATACCTCGGCAAAATGGCGACAACCGTCACTGGCAGGCGGGCGGCCCCGGCCAACGGCCAGGCGGCGACTGGCAAGGGCGGCCGGATGGTCACGGCAATGGGTGGGGGCCGGGGCCGCAATACCGCCCTGGGCACAGCGTCGACCATTTCCCCGACCGTTACTGGAAAGTGCCGTACCGTGGCGAGGACTATTTCTATTCCGGTGGCTACTGGTACCGCCCGCACGGTGGCAGCTACATCGTGGTAACCCCGCCCTACGGTGTGCGGGTGGGTTATCTGCCGCCCTATGCCCGCGAAGTCTGGCTGGGCGGCGCGTTGTTCTTCCTGGTCGCCGACCTACTACCAATACCTGGCCGACAGCCAGCAATACGTGGTGGTCAGCCCGCCCGCAGTCGCCCCGCAACCGGCCGCCCCAGCACCCGCAGGCAACGCTTATGACGTGGTGGCCTACCCGATGAACGGGCAGGGCGAACAGCAGCAAGACCAGGACCGCTACCAGTGCCATCGCTGGGCGGTGAGCCAGTCCGGGTTCGACCCGGCCACGGCAACTTACGCACCGCCGGGCAATGTGGCAGACACCTATCGTCGAGCGCTGGGGGCTTGTTTCAGTGGTCGCGGCTACAGCATCAACTGAACCTCACACCGGGTCGGCGTGCACCATCACATCCGCCTTCGGATAACGCTGGCGGATCACCTGCGAAGCCTGTACACACAGGGCGTGTGCATCGTGCAGCGGCAACTGGCCGGGCAGCTCAAGGTGCAATTGAACGAACCACTGGTTGCCCGAGACCCGTGTGCGCAGGTCGTGCACGCCCTGCACTCCCGGAATGCCGAGCACCAGCTTGACCATGCCTTCGCCGATGTCGCCGGGCAGCTCCTTGTCCATCAGGATTGCCGTGCTTTCCCGGGCAATCTGCAGCGCGCTCCAGAGGATGTACAGCGCGATACCCAGGCCGAACAGCGCATCCAGCTGTGGCCAGCCGAAGCGTGCCAACAGCAAGGCCAGCAGGATGCTGCCGTTGAGCAGCAGGTCGGAGCGGTAGTGCAGCGAGTCTGCGCGGACGGCTGTCGAGCCAGTCGCACGGATGACCTTGCGTTGCAGCGCCATAAGCCGATGGTCAGCACCAGCGACAACAGCATCACGCCGATACCGACGCCAGTGTCGCCCAGCGGCTGCGGTGATTGCAGGCGCTCCACCGCTTGTACCCCGATTAGCACCGCACTCACACCGATGAACAGCGCTTGCGCCATGCCGGCCAGGGCCTCGGCCTTGCCGTGGCCGTAGCGGTGGTCGTCGTCCGCCGGGCGCAACGCGTAGTGGACGGCGAGCAAGTTGAGGAACGAGGCAACGGCATCCAGTGCCGAATCGGTCAGCCCGGCCAGCAGGCTGACCGACCCACTCAACCACCAGGCCACGGCCTTGCTGAGTACCAGGATGCAGGCGACCGCCAGGGACGCCCGGGTGGCCAGGCGTAACAGGCGCTGGTGTTCAGCCGAGGTGGTCATGCCGTGGGTGGCTTCCTTGCGGGGTTCAGGCTGCCGGCACCATGCCCAATGCCGCCAACTGCTCGACGCTGCCGCGGTGCTGGATCAGGCGCGGGTCGTCCAGCGGCAGGCGCTGGCCCAGTTCGCTTTCGAGAATAGCCTGCAGCTTGAGGTTGTCGACCTTGCCATCGGGCGACACGGCTTCGCGCAGTTTTTCCGGCGCTACTTGCGCCGTTGTACCGCCGGGGTAGTAGATGGCACCGGTGGCGAAGTCGACGCCAAAAGCGATCAGGCCGGGGATCACGTAGAACAGAATGCCGATGGCATCGAGGGCGACGATGACCGGGTCGACCTTGCCTTCGATCTGCCCGCGGCGGTCAGGGTAGAACAGCGTGCCGCAGGCCGTCAGCTGGGTCAGCAGGGTGGCGATGAGGGCGCCACCGATGACGCGGGATGGGATGCGCATTTAAATCTCCGAAGAAGGTGTGCAACAGGGTGGGCGATGCGCCAGCACCTGATGATAAGACCATGATAGAGCAGGCTGGGTTCGCCGTTATACTCGCGTCACTGTTCGAGGACCACCATGATTTCTTTACCAATCGATGCCGTTTTGCCGGCCTTGCGCCAAGCACTGGAAAACCGTGATGAAGCGGTGCTCGAGGCACCCCCCGGCGCCGGCAAGACCACCCGTGTGCCGCTGGCGCTGTTGAACGAAGGCTGGCTGGCCGGGCAGACCATTCTGATGCTCGAGCCTCGCCGGTTGGCGGCGCGCGCGGCGGCGGAACGGCTGGCCAGCGAGCTGGGCGAAAAGGTCGGCGAAACCGTGGGCTACCGCATCCGCCTGGACAGCAAAGTCGGGCCGAAGACCCGTATCGAAGTGGTCACCGAAGGCATCTTGACCCGCCGCTTGCAGGCCGACCCTGCGCTTGAAGGCGTGGGGCTGCTGATTTTCGAGGAGTATCACGTTTTGCTGATCGGTCATTCTTCAGCTTTGGCTTGTCACGCTTTTCAGTCAAAGCCCACAAGGCTTTGATGCTCCTGCTCCTGCTCCTGCTCCTGCTCCTGCTCCTGCTCTTGCTTCACCCCCTGCCTTCACCGTCCCTCCAGTTCCAGCCCTCAGAACGCACCAGCCTCCTCAGTCACCAAGCTACCCGTCCCCCCCACCCCCACCCCCATCACCGCAATCGCAATCACCTCAATTTCCAAGCATGATCAGCACATCCAAATTCATCACCGGGATAGTGCATGAGCGGGTCGAAAGCTAAGCCAAAAACTAGCGCTGAGAAGAAAGCCGAAGCCAAACCAAAGCGTGACGACTTCGTGGGATCAACACCGCAGAAGATTCGCGACAGTGCTGGAAATGTATGTTCATACCCAGGCTGTCACGTACACACTCATGGTGCGAAATTAAACGGAGGAGGCACAGTAAACGTTGGTGTCGCATGCCACATCAAAGCTGCTGCCCCAGGTGGCCCGAGGTACGATGAAAAGCAAACCTCAGAACAGCGCAGGCACTTCGATAACGGCATCTGGATGTGCCAGACACATTCAAGGTTGATCGATGCAGACGACTCTGCCTTTAGCGTCGAAACCTTACTTCAGTGGAAGCGCGATGCGGAAGCTAGATCCAACTCGTTACTGAACCAGAAAAGCTTCACCGAAAAGGAAGTGAAGGTCGCTGCAGAGCAAGGCTCGGTAGATCTGCTCCATCGCTTCGTGAATCGAGCTAACGACCCGCTGGATACACCTGTAGCGGAGATAGTGAAGGGCTACGAATCTAACCTGGAAAACCTCGATTCGCGCTTCACTGTTGAAGTGAACAAAAGCGGAAATCACTACACGCATGTGATTCAGGCGGCTCAAGACAAGGTCAGCATCGACTTGGTTTTGCAGAACCTCGATAAGCTGGATGACTTCTGGGCGGCGCAGAAGGCGTTTGTTGAAGAAGGCAGGGAGCTTAGGATCCCCGGCAAGCATTTTGAGCTCAAGGGTTCCAAACTCTTTGACGCTATTCAGCAGAGAGCCAATGATGGTGGCCAAGGGGTGCTGATTATCGGCGGGGTCAAGAAGCCGATCGTAGCCAATCTCTACATCCGCACGGATAACGGGAGCGAAGTGTTCCTTGAGTCATTCACCTGCTACTACACCTCCGGCACTTTACGAACAGTCTTCGAGGGCTCGGCCTTGGAGGGCTTCATCGCGGTCAAAGCCCATTGCTCGCATGAGGGCCAGGATCATCAGTTTGATCTGTCATTCAACGTTGAGTCTTGGAAGGGGAAAAACATACTCGAGCTGCCTCGTTTTTCTCGACTGTTGAAAGCAGCCCAGCTGATGGACAAGGGAAGGCTGGTGTTTGAGCTGGAGGTTGGCAGCAATGCTGCAGCGTTTGACTCAAAATCGAGCACGGTCTCGGATGAGTTCCACGCCCAGTTGCAGTGGGTGATTCTCTATATAGACGTGGCACGCAAGATCGCTGAGCAGTGTGGTAGGCCTGTGCTGCTGAATGAGCTCGACTTCGACTATGAGCTTTATAAAGAGCTGAAGAAGTACGTGAAGCTTTTAGCTGGCCCCGTCCATACGCAGCAGACCTCTGGTTTTGTTTGCTCAGGGGTACTGAATGAGTACGAACCTGGTGCGATGGAGCGTGCTCAGTCCAGAGGTTGTTCTTCTCAGATCAAGCTGGCGCAAGAAGACTCGTTGGTGTTCGGGCTGTTTGGGACGGTTATACGGGCGCCAAGGAGGGAGTACATTTATACGGGCGTTGAAGCGCTCTACTTCAGCGACGTCGAAGAGCGCGGTGAGCCAAGGGTTGAGATTCACGCGACTCCTGAGACGAGTGTTGTGGTTCAACTGCAGCCTGGCGAAGCGTGGACTGTTTTGGACGACTGGGATGGATCAGAGCTACCGGCAGTAATTGACTGATCTCACCAGAGTCCCTTCAGCCTGGCTGACCCCTTTAGGCGAGCGGAGCACATGCAAGCTCGCGACAGACGATCACCTCCCGCATAAGTCGTGCCGGTTGTAGTGGCCAGTTGCCAAGCGCGACGGCTACTATTGGCCGGAGTTGCTTCACGCCAAGACTTCCAGGGAGGGTCGCCATGTGGGTTGATAACGAGACGGATACTGACTTCCTCAATTTCTCAGGGGTAGCAGACACGGTTGCTGAGATTATCTACTCAGCCAACGGCCGTCCGATTTCCATCGGCGTCTCTGGTGCCTGGGGCGCCGGCAAGTCGTCGATGATCAAGCTGATCCAGGCCTCTTTGAAAAACCCGCCCGAGCCAGGTGAAAAGCCGGCCAAAGACTTCGTGTTCGTTGAGTTCAATGCCTGGCTGTATCAAGGTTACGACGATGCACGCGCAGCGCTGATGGACGTGATCGCATCGCAGCTGGAAGCTGAGGCGAAGGCCCGTAGAAAAGGTTTAGAAAAAGTTGCTGATCTCACCGCGCGTGTGAATTGGCTGCGTGTCGCCAAGCTTGCCGGTAATGGCATCGTATCCCTCGCAACAGGCATTCCAGCGCCTGGCTTGATAAACGATGTAGTAGGACTGTACGACCGAGTCCGTTCTGGTGGGATCGATCAAGACGCAATTGAGGCGGTACACGAGGCCGCCGAAGAGGCGAAAGGTGAGGCGGAAAAGTTGTTCCGTAGCGCACCTCCCAGGAAATCCCCACCGAAAGAGATCCAAGCCCTCAGGGATAACTTTGAAGACATCCTCGACGAGTTGGGCGTCACGCTGGTGGTGCTCATAGATGATCTGGATCGTTGCCTTCCCGAGACCACGATTTCCACACTTGAAGCTATCCGCCTATTCCTGTTCCTGCGCAACACGGCGTTTGTGATCGCCGCCGATAACGAGATGATCAAGCACGCGGTGCGAAAGCACTTCAGCGGCGTACCGGATGATTTCTTGGTCACCAGCTACTTCGACAAGCTGATTCAGGTGCCTATTCGTGTTCCTCCACTGGGTACCCAGGAGGTGAGGGCGTACATGATGATGCTGTTCCTTGAGAACAGTGCGTTGCCAAAAGAGGTGCTCGAGGATATCCGGCTAAAGGTACGCGGCCAGCTTCGTACGACCTGGCAGGGCAATCGTGTAGATCGAGCCTTCATGCAGGGCTTGTACAAAGAATACCCCTCCGAACTGATTGGCAAGTTCGACACTGCCGAGCGCTTGGCAGCAGTCATGACTTCTGCTTCAGGTATTCAAGGCAACCCGCGACTCATTAAGCGCTTCCTCAACGCGCTGGCCATCCGCATGAGCATCTCTCGTGCCCAAGGCGTAGGTGTTGATGAAGCGGTGCTGGTGAAGCTGATGCTGTTTGAGCGCAGCGGTAACCCGAAGGCCTACGAAGAGCTGATGAAGGCAGTGGCTACCGACAAATACGGGAAGCCGGCCATGCTTCGAGACTGGGAAGACCATATAGACAAAGGCAAAAACCTAGCTCTATCCCAGCCTTGGGATCAGCCCTTTGTGAAAGAGTGGTTGGCTCTGCCACCCGCGTTGGCAGACAAAGATCTTCGTGGCGCGATCTACGTGAGCCGTGAGCATGCGCCGATCATTACTGATGAAGATCGACTGTCCTCCGAAGCAGCGGAGTTGTTGACGGCTCTGCTTGAGATGCCTGAGATGGCGCCTCAGCTGAAGGAGCGCCTGGGAGCCCTTGCACCTGTTGAGATCAACGTTGTTATGGATCGCTTGCTGGACAAAGCAGGTGGAGAACAGGAATGGGGTGTGCCAGACATTCTTGAAGCGATGCTGGTTGTTGGAAGGCTTGATGCGCAACAAGGGCTTCGGCTGGCTGCATTTTTGAAGGAGCGTCCACCTGCGCAGATTCAGGCCGGAATCGTGCCTAAATTGAGCGATGAAGCATGGGCGAAATCGGTCTGCGATTTCTGGCTGAGTGCCGACGTCGGCATGCCGGTAAAAACTGCGATAAGGAAGTTGAATGGGAACGTCACAAAATAACGACGGGCCTGGGAAGGGCACGCCATACGTACCACCTTGGACGCCGCCATTGCCTCCGGTGCCGCCTCAGCCGCCTGCTCCTCCCGAGCCGTTAGATCCGACCGATCCGGAGTGTGGCCCACCAGATGAAGGCCCTCCTGATCCAGATCAGGAGGCAACCGACGATGGAGAAGAGGGTAGTGATGAACCACGGCAGGTGCCGCAAGCGCCGCAGCCAATAGCGCCACCCGGGCGATTTGGTGGTGCACGGCGTGGTCTAGGTGACTATGCGAGCAACGGTGATCGGCGCAGCCTGCGCAAAAGCCTTCGCGACTATGTGCGTCAGGGCTACGGTGGGTCTAAAACAACCACTGCGCGATTCGGTGGCACTGCCTCGGTCGCCGGCGCTCTGGGTGCTGCACTTGAATCCGTTGCTGATGCTGCCAACCAGGCCGCACCAGGTGTGCTCGATCCCGCTATGTGGCAAGGGCGTTCACCTTCGGAGGTGATGGATGCGCTAGTTGAGGCGGTGCGTCCGGTAGACGGTACTCAAGATGCAGAAGCTGAGCGAGCATCCATTCGCGGCTCCCTTTCTGACGTTCTCGTACGTTATCCGGATGCTGACCTGCTCAACCTTTCGACGGAGCAGCGGGCATTTGTGATCGAGCGTTACACAGCGATGGATGTGTTCCATCGATATGAGCTCGACCTCGGTAAAACCATTCAAGAGAAGGCTAAGTCGGCAACCGTAGCTGTACGCCGCTTGAAGGAAATCAAGGACTACATCAAAGAGTGTGTCTCTGCGTCGTTCCGTAAGATTGCGGCAACTGGGGCGCGGCTGACAACGGGCCGGATTTCGCAGGTGGTCAGCCAGGCATTGCAGGACACCTTTGAAGTGTTTGAGGGGTACGTAGAATGAAGTTCGTATGTGGCCCAGCCGACTTCAGGGTGCCGGGTGTCAACGATGCCATGCAGGTAGTGATCTACGGTAAGGCAGAGAAAGGGCAGGTGAGTGTCGGAGGGTATGCTCGCGAGCTTCTTGAGAAAGCCCACCTGGAGATCGATCCCCGAGCTTGGGATTTCCTGAGCATTGCGCTTGCGGTAGTCGCAGCAGACTTCACTGCTCTCCGTGCAAAAAGCGCTGATGCTTGGACGCGTGTGATTGATCTAGAGATTGCCGTTCAAGATCCGGTGTTCTGGAATACTCAAGCTCGAGCGCTTGAAGGAGCTTTGCGCTTTCTCACCACGGATCGTTGGACGCTCACATTCCATGCGGGTGGATTCGGGCCACCTGCGCAGCTGCAGGCTCTGCATCCTAGCGAAGACTCTGTCGTGCTTCTGTCGGGTGGCTTGGACAGCTTGATCGGTGCTATCGATTTGGTTGAGCAAGGTGTGAAGCCATATGCGGTGAGCCAGATCGTAAGGGGTGATGGAGAAAAGCAGGATCGCTTCGCCAAGAGTTTGGGCTTGGAGCGACTTGGCCTTAACCATGTCACGAAATCACCCGGGCAGCAGGAGCCTTCGCAGCGTGCTCGTTCGATAATCTTCTTGGCGTTTGGTTTGGCGGTGGGGACATCGCTTGACCGTTATCACCGGGGCCAGACTGTGCCGCTCTACATCTGTGAGAACGGCTTCATTGCAATCAACCCTCCATTGACGATGTCCAGGCTCGGTAGCCTGAGCACGCGTACAGCCCATCCTGAATACCTTGGACGGCTTCAACAAATCCTCGATGCTGCTGGCATCAATGTGCAGATTCGAAATCCCTATGCCCTGATGACCAAGGGTGAAATGCTCGCTGCATGCCGAAACCAAGGGCTGCTCAAAGAGCATGCTGTGGCTTCAACAAGTTGCGGACGATTCCAGCGTTTCGGATACAAGCACTGCGGTCGGTGTGTGCCTTGCCAGGTGCGGCGCGCCTCCTTCAAACAATGGTCTGCGATACGAGATGACACCCAGTACGTCTACGACAACCTGAGCCTGGATGATCTGCAGCATGGGAAGTTTGAGGACGTACGGTCTGTCGGCATGGCGTTGGCCAATGTTGCCCACGAGGGATTTGAGCACTGGCTTGGGCACAGTCTGTTCTCTCCCTTTATCCAGGATCGAGCTGGTTACAGCGCAATGCTTGCCAGAGGTTTAGACGAGCTTGGCCGTCTGCACAAAGCCTACAAGCTCAGCTAAATGTCTCATCGCTAAGCCCAGCAAAAAGCAATGCTAGTCGACGCCTCGCGGATGGGGTGTCGACTTGCCCGAGAGGGGGCGCCACTAGAAATGCGCATGCTGCATCGGCGCAAAATCCTGCCAGATTGCGTCGCTCAGTGCCGGGAAACAGGGCGGTTTGATAAAGAAAAAAGTTATTTGTAACAAGATAAATCAAGATTGAAACGCTGGAACCCTTGTCCCATGCGGGCTGTGCATGCGTACAGTACAAGGATGGGATCCAAGACACAGTTTGCGCACAAGTTATCCACACCCCATCAACTTGCGCGTCTCGAAATAGCCCCTTATCTTGTAGCTAGGTCGTAAAGAGCCCACTATATCTTGGGTTTTGGCGGCTGAAGCGGAATCGAAAAAGCTAGCAGGCACATGCGCAACGTTTGCAGACACAACGCATGAACCTGCCACCCGATACCGCTCATGAAAGCGGTGGGATGCGCATTTAGAGATAACCAGGGGAGGGTGTCAACGCTCTACCAGAGGTTTCTGCTCAACGTGCTCCCGCCTGAATCTCGATTCAAGACTGTGGAGTACTCCCTGCTATGTCTAAAAACACGAAAGAAACGTCCCCGAAGGTTGCCACCCTGGCATCTGAAACCCTGCGTGACTCGAACGCCTCTGCTATCCAGAAGCAGCTGGCAGCTTCTGCCATGTCCCAATCGTCATCTGGTAAGCAGACCAGTGCTGAGATGGAAGCGGTTGCTGGTCGCGTGCTGGAAAGCGACAAGTACAACGCGACTACCAAAACGTTGGCAGCTTCGGTGCTCGCTCAGTCCAACAAAGAGCGGGGTAACTGACCATGGCTCGTTATTACGTGAACAGAAACGCGCAAGCCAACGGTGATCATGAAGTGCACACCGGTAGCTGCACCTTCCTCCCTTCGATCTACAACCGCCAAGATTTGGGCGAGCACACCTCGTGCTTGACTGCTGTTCGTCAGGCCCGGGTGACGTACCCGCAGTCCAATGGCTGCCGGTTCTGCTCCTCGCTCTGCCATACCAGCTAACCATTGGAGAGGGCCGACGCTCCTTGTTTTGGAGTGTCGACCTCTGGAGTTTATGCAGCGGTTTGCTGCGCGTAGAAATCTCGAAGCCGAGGAGGCAGGACATGGCAGTAACGGTGAAGCATTCGGATCTGCAGCAGCAGAAGTACAAATACACCTGGAAGCGCGATGAAGGGGATGGGACGTACGCCGGCCCACTTGACCGAGCTAAGGTCGACAAGGACGAGGGCTATGAGGTCGCTGACTTCATCGAGAAGTTGATGAATGACCATGGCAAGTCCGGAGGGGCAAATATCCGTGCCGCAGAGGAAGCCCTCAAGGCACCTCAACTCAGCACCATGACTTCTCGAGCGGATCTCTATAAGGCGGTCAAGGCTGACCTGCGCTGGTAGGTCTGCTAGCCAGTACCTTTCACGATAGTCATGAGATCTATGGGGAAGCGCATGTTGGATGCACCGTTTTTCGATCCGCGTATGCCTTGGTGGTTTGACCAGGTCGCGAAGGATTACAGCCAGAAGCTGGCCACGCTTGGAAAATGGCTTTTTGTAGGAAGTGGCGCGCTGTTTTTTGTTCCGCTAACTCAGTGGTTAGCTCTGGGGTTGGCCGGGGTGCTGCTTGTGACTGCGGTCATCCTGGGGCGTGCTTACAATAAGCATGTTGATGAGTTCATCGAGCACACTTCGCTCGCAAACCTCATCAAAATTTTCGCTCCCACGTGGCGATTCGTGCTCATGACGAGCATTCTTCTCGGGGTTGGCTGTGGGCTGACTGAGTGGAGCTTCTTCGCCGAGTACAAGCAGATCATTATTGGTCTGTTCGTTTCGGGCGGGATTTTGGATCTGGCTAAAGGTCTCTTCAGCAACTGAAGAATGGCGGGTAGCGGCCCGGTTTGGCCAGCTATCCGCTACACAGATCCGTGACCTGACGAACCTTTGTATACTGCGCGTCTGTCGCAGGAGTACACATGAGTTCGTTGCCAATCAATGCCGCGCTGCCGGCCCTTCTTGAAGCCCTCCAAGAGCGAAATGAAGTGGTGCTTCAAGCACCGCCCGGCGCCGGTAAGACGACTCGCGTCCCACTCGCCCTGCTCGATGAGCCCTGGCTGCAGGGCCAAACGATCATCATGCTCGAACCACGTCGTCTTGCTGCGCGCGCAGCTGCAGAGCGTATGGCCAGCGAGCTCGGTGAGAGGGTTGGCGAGACCGTGGGCTATCGGATCCGCCTCGACACCAAGGTCGGGCCGAAGACGCGGATCGAGGTGGTGACTGAGGGAATTCTCACACGTCGCCTGCAGAGCGATCCCTCGCTCGAGGGTGTCGGCTTGGTGATCTTCGACGAATTTCACCTGAGAAACCTGGATGCCGATCTCGCCCTGGCACTGACGCTGAATGGTCGCGAGCTTTTCCGGGACGACGCTCCCCTCAAAGTGCTGTTGATGTCGGCGACGCTCGAAGGGGAAAGGTTGTCCCGCCTGCTGGATGACGCACCGATCGTGACGAGCGAAGGACGCATGTTCCCGGTCACTACTATCTGGAGCAAGCCACAGCAGCTTGGCGAATACATCGAGCCACGGGTCATCAGCGCGTGCTTGGATGCGCTCGCTGAACAGACCGGCAGCGTCTTGGTATTTCTGCCGGGCCAAGCGGAGATTCGTCGAGTGGTGACGGGTTTGGAAGATGCTCTGAGTAACTCTCCATCACTTCAGCGTGACGTTCTGATTTGCCCTCTACACGGCGAGCTCGACCTGAATCAACAACGCGCTGCGATCGATCCTCCACCGGCGGGAAAGCGGAAGGTTGTACTGGCTACTAACATCGCTGAGACCAGTGTGACGATCGACGGAGTGCGAGTTGTGATCGACGCAGGGTTGGAGCGTGTTCCGCGCTTTGATCCTCGAAGCGGGATGACTCGTTTGGACACTCAGCGAATATCCAAAGCCAGTGCTACCCAACGCGCCGGGCGTGCGGGACGACTCGAACCAGGCATCTGCTATCGGTTATGGTCTGAGGCGCAGCACGATCAAGTAGCCGCCTTCAGCACCCCAGAAATTCAGCAAGCGGATCTCACCGGCCTTGCGCTGCAGCTCGCTCGATGGGGTGTCCATCCAGGCGACCTAAAGTGGCTTGATGCTCCGCCCGCAGCTGCTTACTCCCAAGCCAACGACTTACTGCGTCGCCTCGGTGCACTCCAATCAGATGGGCAGTTGACCAAGCATGGCCAAGCCATGGCGGAGCTGCCAAGTCATCCACGAATTGCGCATCTGCTTCTGCGTGGCCATGAGCTAGGTCTGACAGAGACTGCGAGCAACATTGCTGCATTGCTCGGAGAGCGCGATATTCAGCGCGGTGTTGGTGCTGACCTTCACAGCCGTTTGGGCATCTTGTCTGGTGAACAGAGAGCACAACGCGGCGAGCAAGGTGGTGCTCAACGCGCGAAGCAACTCGCGAGGCAATACCGGTCATACTTGCGCGGCTCAGCATGGCAACCAGTCGCTGATCCCGACCACCCGAGGTGGGTAGGCTGCTTGCTTGCCTTGGCGTACCCGGATCGTGTTGCACAACAGCGTCGTGCTGGTGGGGCTGAGTATCGCTTGGCTAATGGTCGTGCAGCGATGTTCACCGAGACTGATGCTTTGATGAAGCATCCCTGGCTGGTGATCGCCGATTTGGGTAGCCGTCAGGGTCAGCGTGAGGAGCGGATCTACCTGGCCGCCGATCTGGATGAAGCGCTGTTCGACACTGTTCTGAAAGAGCAGGTTATCCAGGTGGACGAGCTCGACTGGGATGAGCGTGAAGGTGCTTTGCGCGCTGAGCGGCAAGTGAAAGTAGGGGAGCTGATTTTGTCCCGCGCGCCGTTGTCCGACCTGAGCGATGAGGCCCGTGTACAGGCGTTGCTCAACTTCGTTCGTCGCAAAGGATTGGAGCTTTTGCCTTGGACGCCCGAGCTTCGACAGTGGCAGGCGAGGGTGGAACTGCTGCGCGTGCTTGATGAGGAAGCTGGGAACTTGAGTGAGTGGCCTGACCTGCGTGATGAGGCTTTGCGCCAGTCTCTGGAAGAGTGGTTGGGCCCGTACGTTGGCAAGGTGACTCGTCTGAGTCATTTTGGTCAGCTAGACCTGTCCTCCATCTTGCGAAACCTACTGCCTTGGCCGCTTCCTCAGCAGCTAGAGGCCCAGACGCCCCAAACGGTACCGGTACCGTCCGGGTCGAACATCCGAATTGATTACTGCGAACGCCCGCCAGTCCTTGCTGTGAGATTGCAGGAGATGTTTGGGCAGGCCGAAACACCACGCATAGCGAATGGTCGGCAGGTGCTCAAGCTGCATCTTCTGTCACCGGCACGCCGTCCGGTGCAGGTTACCCAAGACTTGGGCAACTTCTGGCGCACCACCTATGCCGAGGTGAAAAAAGACTTGAAAGGGCGGTACCCGAAGCACTACTGGCCCGAAGACCCGCTGGTGGCCGAGGCGACCGCGCGTGCCAAACCGCGTGGTACCTGAACCGACGCAGCTCAGGCGCTTTCGCAAGAACCGCGGCGGCAGGTTGCGGGGTGCTCAAGCGGTGGCTTCTGTCTCCAGCAACATGAACAGGCGATACAGCACCACGGTACTGAACAGCTGCAGGAAACCGCTCAGGCTGTTGATCGCCAGCACCACACCAGGCGCCGGTTCCGGGAAGGCCATCAGCAGCAGCCCCTCGATCAGCCAGATCGGTGCCAGTACGCTGACCACGCAGATCAAGATGCGCATGAAATGCCCGGTGGTCATGCGCGCGCTTTCGCGCATCGCCTGCACCACCGGAAGGCCGCGCAGCACCAGCAGGTACTCGGCGAACACCAGGTTGATCATGATCCACACGCCCGGCACGATTAATAACGCCAGGCCGGCCATGATCAGCAGCGAACTGATCAGCAGCAGCAGCGCCAGCTGCGGCCACAACTGCACGGCGCGGGCGAACAGGTCGCGCCTGGAAATATCCTGGCCATTGCTGCGGGTGTCGAGGTAGAGGATCAGCGCCGCGCTGTACAGCGGGTAGAACAGCAGGCTTACCAGCATGCCGTAGGCAGGCGAGGCCTGGTCGGCCATCTGCCGGTTCAGCAGTTGGGTCAATAGGGCCTCGAGCACTACCAGCGGCAAGCACAGGGCAATGATGCTGGTCAGGTGGTGGCGGAAGAAGTGCAGGGAGTCGCGCAGAACGCTCAGCGGATTCATCAGTCAACATCGCATGGCAGTAAAAGCAGGGGCCTAACTTTAGCCCAGAGCAGTCACTTGCTGAAAAAAGTTTCACCGGCCGGGTGATTGAATCCTTTGCCCGCGCGCCCCATCTTTGACACGTCCGACGTCCCGCTTCCCCATGAGGTAGCCCATGAATTCCGAAGAACAAACCCTGATCGACGGCCTGTTCGGCCGCATCAAGCAAGCCGAAGACCCGAGCCAGCCGCGTGACGCGCAGGCGCAGGCGCGTATCGAGGAGCACCTGCGTCAGCAGCCTGCGGCGCCTTACTACATGGCCCAGGCGATCCTGGTGCAGGAGGCCGCGCTCAAGCGCCTGGACGAGCAGAACAAACAACTGCAAGCCGAGCTCAAGCAGGCCCGCGCCCAGGCCGAAGCACCCCGCGCCAGCGGCAACAACAGCGGCGGCGGCTTCCTGTCCAGCATCTTTGGCTCGGGTGCGCGCAACCCGGAGCCTGCCCCACAACCCCAGCAGCTACAGCGGCCGCCCGCTCCAGCTGCCTCTGGCGGCGGTTGGCGTGAGCCGAGCGCGCCGGGCTTTTCCCAGCCGCAGGCCGCGCAACCCGGCTTTGCCGCCGCGCCTGCCCGTGGCGGTGCCAGCAGTTTCCTGGGCGGTGCGATGCAGACTGCGGCCGGCGTGGCCGGTGGCGTACTGTTGGCGCAAGGTGTCAGCAGCCTGTTCAACCACCATTCGCAGCCGGAGGAGGTGGTTGAAGTGATCAAGGAAGAGCCTGCGCCGGCCAGCGATAGCGGCGGTTGGCAGGACCAGGGTGCGCAGCCGCAGGTGGCCGACAACGGTGGCTGGGGCAATGACCAGGGTGGCTTTGCCGACACCGACTATGGCAACGATGATGGCGGGTTCTTCTCGGACGACGACACCTTCGTCTGATCGGTCTGGCATACTGCAGGCCTTTTTGGGGGGCGCTTCGCGCCCCTTTCAGCCGAGGGTATGTAGTGAAGAAAATCGCACTGTTCGCCGATGTGCAAAACCTCTACTACACCGTGCGCCAAGCCCACGGCTGCCACTTCAACTACACCGCGCTGTGGAACGAGGTCAGCCGCGAGGGCGAGATCGTCGAAGCCGTGGCCTATGCCATCGACCGTGGTGACAGCAAGCAGCAGCAGTTTCAGCAGATCCTGCGCAACCTGGGTTTCGACGTGCGCCTCAAACCGTTCATTCAGCGCAGCGACGGCTCGGCGAAAGGTGACTGGGATGTGGGCATCACCCTTGATGTGATCGATGCAGCCAGCCGCGTCGACCAGGTGGTGCTGGCGTCGGGTGATGGTGATTTCGATCTGTTGCTGGAGCGGGTAATCCAGCGCCATGGCGCCGAGGCGGTGGTGTATGGCGTGCCAGGGTTGACCGCGATGTCGCTGATCCGTGCGGCGAGTCGGTATGTGCCGATCGAGGGGCGTTTGTTGTTGAAGCATTGATGGCGCCGGTGGTTGATGGCGCCGGTGGGGCTGGCGGGTGCCTGGCTTGGTTTTTTCATTGGCCTTGAGATCGAGCGCCGCCCGCGCGGCGCTTCGCGGGGCAAGCCCGCTCCCACATTTGTTGCAACGCGCCGTTCCAGTCAGGCCATGGTTGTCCGCCTTGGCGCATGACT
>NZ_JBFPFX010000032.1:0-75853 GCF_047978245.1 Pseudomonas sp. LFS044 | reverse complement strand
CGCCAATTTAAAAGACAGTGAGTAATCTCGCTGTGTGCGCTTTACACCTTGCTCCATCTGACTCTCCGGAAATTCGGGATGGGAGGTGTAAACCTTATTCAGGACGGGACAGCAGCAACAGAAAGGGCGCCAGCAAGGCGCCCTTTCTGCTTTTGCAGGCCTTTATTTACGGGCCTCCAGAATCAAGTTGAACGGCGTCTGCGTCGCTCGCCGGAACTGCCTGAACCCCGCCTCCTCGAACACTGCCCGCAGGCGCGCCTCCCCGGCCTGCGCCCCCAAGCCCAACCCGACTTCCTGGGACAGCGAGTTCGGCGTGCAGATAAACGTCGAAGCGGCGTAGAACAAGCGCCCGACGGGTGTCAGGTTGCCGTCCAGTGAATCCTCGGCATAGGGTTCCACCAACATCACCGTGCCGTCCGGTTTCAACGCCCGATACGCATGCCGGGCCGCGCCAACCGGGTCACCCATGTCGTGCAGGCAATCGAAGAAGCACACCAGGTCATGGTCAAAGCCTGGGTAATCCTTGGCCGACGCTTGCTGGAAGCTCACCCGCTCCGCCACCCCAGCCTCGAGGGCGCGCTCACGCGCCGTGGCAATGGACGGCGCGTGATAGTCGTAGCCGACGAACGTCGATGCCGGAAACGCCTGGGCCATGACCAGCGTCGAAGCGCCATGCCCGCAGCCGACATCCGCCACCTTGGCGCCGGCCGCGAGCTTGCCAACCACGCCATCGAGCGCTGGTAGCCAGTCAGCCACCAGAAAGGTGCGGTAACCGGGCCGAAAGAACCGCTCGGTGCCGCTGAACATGCACGGGTGGTGGTCGCCCCAGGCCAGCCCGCCATCACCGCGCATCGCCGCCACCAGCTTGTCCTTGTCATGAAACAGCGCGGCCACAACCGCCGCGCCGCCAGCCATATAGGCCGGTGAGTCCTCCAGCGCCAATGCCATGGCCTGTTCCTCGGGCAGCACGAAACTGCCCTGCTCATGGATCATGTAACCCGACGCCGCCTGGGCGTTGAGCCATTCGCGCACCAGCCGTGGGTGGCAGCCGGTCCTGGCCGCGAGCGCCTCGGGGGTGGTCGGCTGGCTGTCGGCCATGGCCCGGTACAAGCCCAGCTCATCACCGAGAATCACATTGGCCAGGGTCGCCGCAGCGCCCATGTCGCCCACCAGCTTGCCCATGAAATCGTGGAGCCTTGCCTCGTCCATGACCTGCCCTCCTCTGCAAGAAGGCCACCGTCAGCGAGGGATGTCCGGTCCGGGGTAGCGGTGGTCGGATGAATGGTGAGGGCCCGCGGCATGAGAGCAGCGGCGGGCTATTTGTAAGTTTAGATGTGCTGATCGAACGGCATTGAGATTTGACCTACTCCACAAGCTCGAGCCCATCGCCATCAAACCGGCGACGGGCCCTGCAGTGGCGCAAGCACTGACAGCTACTGCACCGCCCCGGTGCCTGCCGGGTTCAACTGCAGTACCTCATTGGTATATGCCCACTCCTTCTGCACCTCATCGGGATGGTCGTTCAGGCGCATGCCATAGGACGGGATGATCTGCTTGATCTTGGCTTGCCACTGCGGCGACGCCACCTTGTCCTTGAACACCTTGTTGATCACATCGAGCATGATCGGTGGCGCAGTCGAGGCACCTGGCGAGGCGCCGAGCAGGCCGGCGATGCTGCCGTCCTTGGAGGTCACCACTTCCGTGCCCAGCTTGAGCACGCCGCCCTGGCTGTCGTCTTTCTTGATGATCTGCACCCGCTGCCCGGCCTGCCACAGGCGCCAGTCTTCTTTCTTCGCTTGCGGGAAGTATGTGCGCAACGCTTCGAAGCGGTCGTCGTCCGATTGCAGCACTTGGCCGACCAGGTACTGCACCAGGTCGAACTCACGCACGCCCACACGCACCATCGGCCAGGTGTTGTGCACGCTGACGCTGGCGAACAGGTCCAGCAGCGAGCCCTGCTTGAGGAACTTGGTGGAGAAGGTCGCGAAGGGCCCGAACAGGATCATCCGCTTGCCGTCCAGCACGCGGGTGTCCAGGTGCGGTACCGACATGGGCGGCGCGCCGCTTGCGGCAATGCCGTACGCCTTGGCCATGTGCCGCTGGGCAAGGGCCGGATTGTCGGTAACCAGGAACGAGCCGCCCACCGGGAAACCGGCATAGTCCTTGGCCTCATCGATGCCCGACTTCTGCAGCAACGGCAGCGCCGCGCCGCCAGCGCCGACGAACAGGAACTTGGCGTCGGTGCTGGCCTTGTTGCCATCCTTGAGGTTCTTGTACTCCACGTGCCAGGAGCCATCATCGTTGCGGGTGATGTTCTCGACCTCGCTGGACAACTTCAGGTCGAAATTCGGCCGGGTCTTCAGGTAGCCCACGTACTGGCGGGTGATCTCACCAAAGTTGACGTCCGTGCCGATCGGCGTCCAGGTCACCGCCAGCTTCTGGTTGGGGTCGCGGCCCTCCATCATCAGCGGCACCCACTTGGCGATCTGCGCAGGGTCTTCTGAGTACTGCATGGGCTTGAACAGCGGGCTGGCCTGCAACGCCTCGTAGCGTTTCTTCAGGAAACGGATGTTGTCATCGCCCCACACAAAGCTCATGTGCGGGGTGGTATTGATGAAGGAATGGGGGTCTTTCAATACCCCCTGCTTGACCTGCCAGGCCAGGAACTGACGGGTAATCTGGAACGATTCGTTGATCTCCACCGCCTTGGTGATGTCGATCTTGCCGTCCTTTTCCGGGGTGTAGTTGAGCTCTGCCAAGGCCGAGTGGCCGGTACCGGCGTTGTTCCAGCCGTTGGAGCTTTCTTCGGCCACCTTGTCCAGCCGTTCCACCATCTGCATCGACCAGCCTGGCTCCAGCTCGTTGAGCCAGACGGCCAGGGTAGCACTCATGATGCCCCCGCCCACCAACAGCACATCGACCTTTTTGCTCTCGGCGGCCTGGACGTTGAGCATGCCGAAAGCCAGCGTCAGGCCGGCCAGGGCAAGCTTTGACTTGTGCGTGATGTTCATGTTGTCTCCCGCAGCTATCGGTAAAGTCCAGCACAAGCTTAGCTGACGGATTTGCTCGGGTATCGGCCTTGCGCAAGCGCCGTTGATCACCCGCTATTGCAATCAACCCGATCTCAAAATACTGTATGAATAATCAGTACAGCGAGACAGCCTCATGCAACTTATCGCCAAGCTCGGGATTCTTGCCGACGCCGCCAAGTACGACGCGTCCTGCGCCAGCAGCGGCGCGCCCAAACGCAGCTCGCGCGGCAGCGAGGGCCTGGGCGCCACCGATGGCATGGGCATCTGCCACAGCTACACCCCCGACGGTCGTTGCGTGTCCCTGCTCAAGGTGCTGTTGACCAACTTCTGCTTGTACGACTGCCAGTACTGCGTCAACCGCCGCTCCAGCAACGTGCCGCGGGCGCGCTTCACGCCTGAAGAGGTGGTGCGCCTGACCCTGGATTTCTACCGGCGCAACTGCATCAGCGGCCTGTTCCTCAGTTCCGGCATCATCCGCTCGGCCGACTACACCATGGAGCAGTTGATCCGCGTCGCCCGCCTGCTGCGGGAGGAGCACAACTTTCGCGGCTACATCCACCTCAAGACCATCCCCGACGCCGACCCGCTGCTGATCGAGGAAGCCGGGCGCCTGGCCGACCGCCTCAGTGTCAACATCGAACTGCCCACCGACGCCAGCCTCAAGCGCCTGGCCCCGGAAAAACAAGCGCACACCATTCGCCTGGCCATGGGCGTTATTCATCGGGGCCAGCAAGCCGTAGCAGGCGAACCCAAAGCACCGCGCTTCACGCCGGCCGGGCAAAGCACCCAGGTCATCGTCGGGGCCGATGCCACCGACGACAGCACACTGCTGCGCAATGCCGAATCGCTGTACCAGGGCTACGGCCTGAAGCGCGTGTATTACTCGGCCTTCAGCCCGATCCCCGACAGCCCTGGCAGCGTGCCGCTGGCCGCCCCGCCGCTGCTGCGCGAGCACCGGCTGTACCAGGCCGACTTCCTGTTGCGCGGCTATGGCTACAAGGCCGGCGAGCTGCTTGGCGAGGTAGGCAATCTGGCGCTGGACATCGACCCCAAGCTCGCCTGGGCACTGGCCAACCGTGAGGTGTTCCCACTGGATGTGAACCGCGCCGACGCTGCGTTGCTGGCCCGCATCCCCGGTATCGGCCTGCGCAGTGTGCAACGGCTGGTAGCGCTGCGCCGTGAGCGGCGAGTGCGCTACGACGACCTGATCCAGCTGCGCTGCGTACTCGACAAGGCGCGGCCGTTCATCATCACCAGCGACTACCGCCCCGCCGAAGGGGAGCTACGCAGCGGCCTGCTGCGCGCGCGCCTGCGTGAGCCGCAAGCGCCCTTGCAGATGGGCTTGTGGGGATGATCGCGCTCGAGTGCAACGACCTGTTCGCCACCTGGCGCGACCAGGCCCGCACGCTGCTCGGCCATGGCATCGACCCCGCTGAGGTGAGCTGGGCACAGGGCCCGATCGACGACCTGCTGGCGGTGCCGACGGCACTGCCCGACGGGCCCGGCCCGTTTCGCGCCAAAGTGCCGGCGGCGCTGTTGAGCCTGCTGGAACAGGCGGCTCGCTACCGTGGCGAGCAACGCTGGAACCTGCTGTACGAAGTGCTCTGGCGCGTCGCCCACGGCGACCGCACGGCGATGCTTGCCGGCGACCGTCTGGGCAGCGAACTGCACCGGCGCGTCAAGCAAGTCAGCCGAGAAGCGCACCACCTGCACGCTTTCGTCCGTTTCGTGCCGCTACCGGGCGCACTGGCAGAGCGGTTGCAACTTGACCTGGTGGCCTACCACGACCCGGCCCATGACATTCTGCAGAGTGCCAGCGCACATTTCGCAGACCGCCTGGGGCGCCAGCGCTGGTTGATCGCCACCCCGCAGGACGGCATTCGCTTTGATGGCCAGGCTTTCGATTATCGGCGTGTTTGCCCGGAAGATTGGCGCCAATGGGCGCGCAATGCCGATGATCCTGGTGCGGAGTTGTGGCGCACCTACTACCGCCATACCTTCAACCCTGCCCGCCTCAACCCGGATGCCTTGCGCATGCACATGCCCGGGCGCTTCTGGCGGCACTTGCCAGAGGGCATGCTGATCCCACAGCTGGAGGGGTTGGCGCGCCAGGGCAAGCAACGCGATGGCCAGGCCGTTGAAGTCGCCGGTCAGCGCGGCAAGCAGATCACCCGTCCGACGCCCTGAAGGGGTGCCGCAGACCGCAGCTGCTCTACTGCGCGCTCTGAATGTGAAAAAAATGTAAAAAAATTGGCATACCAGACTTTCACGGTGCGACAAATCCTGACAAACTTATTGTTAATCGTTCTCATAAACACTTTGAATAACGTTTAGCAAGTACAGGAACCCGCCCCTCATGCCGTCGTCTTTCGCGCCCACGCGCACCCTCCCAGCTCGCAATCTGCTCGCCATGGCCGTGTGCATGGCCATCGTCACACCGGCCCTGGCCGAAGACGACCAGCCCGTTACGTTGGAACTGGGCGCCACAGAGATCAGCTCCAACCAGCTGGGCAGCACCACCGAGGGCTCGCAGTCCTACACCACCGGTTCCATGTCCACCGCCACCAAGCTGCCGCTGAGCCTGCGTGAAACGCCTCAAGCGGTGACAGTGATGACCCGCCAGCGCATGGACGACCAGGCGATGACCAGCATCAACGACGTGGTCAAGGCAACGCCGGGGCTGTACCTCGACTATTCCAACGGCCCTGGGCGGCAGGCGTATTCTTCGCGCGGTTTCGACATCGACAACCTGATGTACGACGGCATCCCGAGTGGCTACCAAGGCTGGACAGTCGGGGCACAGCCCAACTTGGCCATGTTCGACCGTGTCGAGATCGTGCGCGGTGCCACCGGCCTGGTGACCGGCTCCGGCAACCCGTCGGCGGCGATCAACCTGGTGCGCAAGCGCCCGTTGGCTGAACAGAAAGTCACCCTCACCGGTGCCGCTGGCAGCTGGGACAACTACCGCGGCGAAATCGATGCCTCCAGCCCGCTCAACGACAGCGGCACCCTGCGCGGCCGAGTGGTGGCGTCGTACCGCGATGCCAACAGTTACATCGATGATGTGGAAGAAGACCACGGCCTGTTCTACGCCGTGACCGAGGCGGACTTGTCGGAAGACACCACGCTGACCCTCGGTTTTTCCCACCAGAAGGACAAGACCAATTACTTCTGGGGCGCCATGCCCACAGCGCTGGACGGCCATCACATGGGCTTCTCGCGTTCCTACAACCCGGGCAGCGACTGGGAGAACAAGGACCAGGAGATCAACACCGTCTTCGCTGAAGTGCGCCAGCGCCTGGCCAATGACTGGAAACTGCAGGTCAACGCCAACTATTCCCAGCAGGACGCCACCTTTACCGGCTCTTACCAGTCGCGCTGGGCTGGGCTGGATGCGCCGCTGTCGCGCACCGCATACCAGTCCAAGCACCAGGAAAACCAGGCCGGCGTCGACGGCTTCGTCAGCGGGCCGTTCGAAGCCTTCGGCCGCACCCACGAGCTGGTAGTCGGCGCCAGCAAGCGCATCTACGATATGGACACGCGCGACTACAGCCCGTACGACACGAACTGGCCGCTCAATGCCGGCAAGCCGAACTTCGTGCACACCGGCAACACCCGCGAAGTCACCACCCAGGAAGGCGTGTACATGACCACCCGCCTGAGCCTGGCTGACCCGCTGAAACTGATCCTCGGCGGCCGCCTGGACTGGTACGACTACGACAACAAGGAAAGCGCCACCGCCGACTACAAGGTCACCCGCAATGTCACCCGCTTTGCCGGGCTGATCTACGACCTGGACGATCACCATTCGGTGTACGTCAGCTACAGCGACATCTTCAACCCGCAGAGCTACAAGGACGCCTCCGGCAGCCCGGTCAAGCCGATCGACGGCAAGAACTACGAAATCGGCGTGAAGGGCGAGTACTTCGACGGCGCGTTGAACGCCAGCGTGGCGCTGTTCCGTATCGATCAGGAAAACCGCGCCGTCTCGCAGACGGACCTGGCGAGCTGCAGCGACCCGACCAACTGCTACGTCGCTTCCGGCGAAGTGCGCAGCCAGGGTATCGACATGGAACTGCAAGGTGCGCTGACCCGCAACTGGCAGGTCGGTGCCGGCTACACCTACGCCCGTGCCCACACCATCAAGGACGCCGCCAACCCAGGTAACGTGAACCAGCGCTTCGACACCGACACGCCGGAGCACATGTTCAAACTGACCACCACCTACCGCTTCGAAGGCCCGCTGGAGAAACTGCGCATTGGTGGCAATATCGCCTGGCAGAGCCGCATCTACAACGACTTCACCGTGGCCGATGGCAGCGAATACCGCCTGATCCAGGGCTCGTATGCGGTTACCGACTTGATGGCCGGTTATCAGGTCAACAAGCATCTGGACTTGCAGCTCAACGCCAACAACGTGTTCGACCGCAAGTTCTATTCGGCTGTGGCCAACTCGGTGAGCTATGCCGGCGACACCTGGGGTGCACCGCGCAACATGATGCTGACGGCCAAGTACAGTTTCTGATGCCCAGGGGCTGCCCTGCAGCCCATCGCCGGCAAGCCGGCTCCTACAGGGTATGCGGCGCGCTCGCGGGCTTTGTTCTCTGCGCGACAGCGCAGCCCGAAGGGCTGGGTAATCTGCCACAGGGTCCGCAGCGCAGCGGATACTGTGGGCGCCGGAACCGCTGGCCTGGCAGATCAGCTGAACAACCTGCCCAGATACCCCAGCTTCTTCTTGTACGACCGCCGCGCCTCAAGCGCCTCTTCCATGCTCACCGGCAAAAACCGCGCCTGCTGGTTAGGCTGCATCTGCCCGACCAAGTCCAGGTCAGCGCTGATCACCGTGCCGATCATGGCGTAGCCCCCACCCGACACCGCATCCCGGTGCAGGATGATCGGCTCCAGCCCCGCCGGTACCTGGATCGAGCCAATCGGGTAGCAGCTGTCGACGATGTTGGAAGGGTCCGAGCCTGCGCCAAACGGCTGCTCACGCGGCTGGAAGCTCAACGCGCCGCCACCGCGGTAGCGGTAGCCGATGCGGTCGGCCTCGGAGCCGACCGTCCAGGCATCGGTAAAGAAGCGCTTCGCTGCGGCCTCGGTCAGGCGGTGGAAGTACAAGCCCGGCACCACCCGCAACACCACTTCGCCGCCCAACGCCTGGCGCAAAGCCATGGGCAGGCTGGCACCGGCCCGGGTCTTGCCGCTGGGCACGCCGACCGGCAGCACATCACCGGCCACCAGCTTGCGCCCATTGAAGCCACCCAGCGCCCCCAATGCGTATGTAGAGCGGCTACCCAGCACCTGCGGCACATCGATCCCGCCCGCCACCGCAATGTAGGCCCGCGCCCCAGCCGTGGGAAAGCCCAAGCGCAGCACTTGCCCAGCCCGGACTGCAAACGCGGTATCAGGCCGCTGCTCACGGCCATCGAGCAACGCCGGCATCTGCGCGCCGCACACCGCCACCAGGGCATCCTGGGTGAACTCCAACTCCGGCCCTACCAGCGCACACTCAAGCCCGGCCGCACCTGCCGGGTTGCCAACCAGCTGATTGGCGGCGCACAACGCGTACTGATCGAGCGCGCCGGACGGCGGGATACCGAGGTGGTAATAGCCTTCGCGGCCGAGGTCCTGCACCGAAGTCGCCAGGCCAGGTTTGCGTACCTTGATCATGCCAGCGCCTCCTGCAACGACTTGGGATAGCCGACCGGGTCGGCGAGAAATGCATCGAGGGAAAACTCCACCGCGCGAATGCGCAGGTCGAAACGGCCCTCCTCGACCTCTGCCACGGCCTGGTCGTAGGCCTGGCGGTCGATGGGCTTGAACTGCACGATGTCGCCCGGGCGGAAGAACACCATGTGCGCCTTGAGGTAGTTCAGGGTCTGCTGCGGGTCGTAGATGGGGGCTGGAGTCACACCGAACATCTGGTAGCCCCCTGCCCCACGCACCGAATAGATGCAACCGAAGCAACCGCCATGGCCGAGGGTCAGCTTCGGCGTATCGGTGCGCGGGCGCAGGTACTTGGGCACCTGCAACTGGCGCTCGCGCTCGACCATCTGGAACATGAACGGCAAGCCGGCGACGAAGCCGACCATCGACACGAACCATGGCGCACCACTGTGCGCAGCGATGAACGCCTCGACGTCGGCCAGGCCATTGATGCGCGCCGCGTATTCCAGGTCGGTGCTGCTCGGGTCCTGGTGGCGGTCGCGAAAGCGCATCAGGGTTTCATGGGTCCAGGGGTCGTTGTACAGCACCGGAATCTCGATGATGCGGGTGTGCAACGAGCGCTCGGCCACCGCCTCGGCCTCGGCGCCGCGTACGGCTTCGAGCAGCGCATCAGGGGCGATGCGGTCGGGGTCGAAACGGATCTGGAACGAGGCGTTGGCCAGGCAGATGTCGAGCACGCCCTCCAGCGCCAGGCGCTCAACCGCACGGGTGACGGCCATGCCCTTGAAGAAGGCCTGCAGCGACATGCTGTCGCTGACCTCGGCGAACAGGTGCTCGTCGGCACCGAAGCTATAGCGGATCGGGGTACTGGCAAGCGGCTCGGCCATGTCTGCTCCTTTTTTGGAATCTTTATCGTAAGGCAGGCAAAAACAATGCTGTGCGGTGGCACCGGTGTCTGCGCATCGGCCGCCCATGAAACTCAACGGGGTGTGCGCACCTCGATGCCTGCGGCGTCCAGCGCCGCCCGCGTGGCCTCGACCAGGCAGAGTGCGCCCGGGGTATCGCTGTGCAGGCAAATGGAATCGAATTCGATGGCCAGGTCCTGGCCTTCTACCGTACGCACCACGCCTTCCCGGCAGGCGCGCAGCACGCGCTCGGCGACCGCCTGCGGCTCGTAGCCACGCACATTTCGGGTAAACACGATGGAGCCGCTCAAATCGTATTCACGGTCGGCGTAGAACTCACGCACCACCGGCTGGCCCAGTGCCTGGGCAACGCGGCAGATCACCGACCCAGGCATGCAGTACAGCAACAGCTCAGGCTCGATCACCCGCAGGTTCTGCACCAGCAGCTGGGCGGCTTCTTCGTCGCGGGCCAGGTGCATGTACAGCGCGCCATGCGGTTTGATGTGCTGCAGGCTGACGCCCTGCGCACGGGCAATTTCACGCAGCGCACCGAGCTGGTAGAGCATGTCGTCGACCAGTTCCTGGGCCGGTGCGTTGATATGCCGACGGCCAAAACCGACCAGGTCACGGAACCCTGGGTGGGCGCCTACCGCCACGCCCAGCGCCTTGGCCCGCTCGACCGTGCGGCGCATGGTGCCCGGGTCACCGGCATGAAAGCCGGTGGCGATATTGGCCGAGCTGATGAAGGCCATCAGCTCATTGTCGACACCGTCGCCGATGGTCCACGGGCCAAAGCCCTCGCCCATGTCCGAGTTGAAGTCTACTGCCTGCATGACTGCGCTCCTGGTCTTGTGACTGCGTGCAAGCCACGTTAGATTCTCTGCTACCCCTTGGGAAGATCTATAAACAGATAGGGTATCTTCTGAAAATCAGATACCCGGGAGTGCCTTCGTGTCATTGACCCTGCGCCAGGTCCGTTATTTTGTCGCCACCGCCGAAATCGGCCAGATCTCCCAAGCGGCGATCCACCTCAACATTTCCCAGTCGGCAGTGACCACGGCGATCAAGGAACTGGAGGCCATGCTGGGCGCGCTGTTGTTCCAGCGCTCCCCCCAGGGCATGAGCCTGACCGACGCAGGGCGGCATTTTCTGAACCGCGCCTACGTGATCTTGCGCAGCGTCGACGATGCGCTGAACAGCCCCTTGCCCGACGTGCGCGCCAGCGGCCTGCTGCGCCTGGCAGCGAGCTACACGGTGCTCGGCTACTTCCTGCCGCACCACCTGCAACGCCTGGAGCACTGGCACCCGGACGTGACCCTGGAGGTGCACGAGCAAGAACGCAGCGCCATCGAGCAAGGCCTGCTCGAAGGCCGCTTCGACATGGCCGTGGTGCTGACCGCCAACCTCACCCACCCGGATATCGTCTCCGAAACCCTGTTCAACTCCGAACGCCGGCTGTGGCTGCCCAGCCACCACCCGCTGTGCGAGCGCTCGGCGGTGAGCCTGGCGGACGTCGCCCACGAGCCGTTCATCCTGCTCACCGTGGACGAAGCCGAACAAAGCGCCATGCGTTACTGGGAACTGGCCAAGCAACGCCCCAGCGTGCGTGTACGCACCAGCTCGGTCGAGGCGGTGCGCAGCATGGTCGCCAATGGCAGCGGCGTGGCGATCCTCTCGGACCTGGTGCACCGGCCCTGGTCGCTGGAAGGCAAGCGCATCGAAACCGTGACCATCAGCGACCCGGTCACGCCCATGAGTGTCGGCCTGGCCTGGCACCGCGAGCGGGCGTTCAGCCCGGCGATGCAGGCGCTGCGCAACTACTTCCACGATGCCTTCCTGGCGCCGCAGCAGCTGTCGGCCCGGCGATAGCAGCCCGGCACAATGCCCGCCAGGAAAACCTCAGCCGAACGTTCAGCGTCCACTATCGTCATACCTTGAGCCGGTTGCCGACACGCAGAGAGGACGCGAAATGACTTCACCCGACCCGTCATACGTCAAATGGCTCGAAGAGCGCTCCATGCTCAAGGCCTCGCAGGAGCGGGCCCGGCTGTACTCGGGCCAGTCACGCCTGTGGCTCAACCCCTACGCCGAAGCGCAACCGCGCCGCGCCACCGACATCGCTTCGGTGTGGCTGACGGTCTACCCCGACGCCATCATCGCCCCCGAAGGCTGCTCGGTGCTCGGCGCCCTGGGCCACGAAACCTTGTGGAAGCGCTTGTCTGAGATTGGTGTGCAAGGCATACATACCGGCCCCATCAAGCAGTCCGGTGGTGTAAGCGGGCGCGATTTCACGCCCAGCGTGGACGGCAACTTCGACCGCATCAGCTTCGACATCGACCCGCTCTACGGCAACGAACAGGAGCTGGTGCAGATGAGCCGCATGGCGGCGGCGCACAACGCCGTGACCATCGACGACCTGATCCCCTCGCACACCGGCAAGGGCGCCGATTTTCGCCTGGCCGAGCTGGCCCATGGCGCCTACCCCGGGCTTTACCACATGGTCGAGGTCCGCGAGGAAGACTGGCCGCTGCTGCCCGAGGTGCCGCCAGGCCGTGATGCGGTCAACCTGCTGCCGGCCCAGTGCGACGAGCTCAAGGCGCGCCACTACATCGTCGGCCAGCTGCAACGGGTGATCTTCTTCGAACCGGGGGTCAAGGAAACCGACTGGAGCGCGACGCCGCCCATCACCGGCGTCGACGGCAAGACCCGGCGTTGGGTGTACCTGCACTACTTCAAGGAGGGCCAACCGTCGCTCAACTGGCTGGACCCAAGCTTTGCCGCCCAGCAGATGATCATCGGCGATGCCCTGCACGCGCTGGACTGTCTGGGCGCGCGCGGCCTGCGCCTGGATGCCAACGGCTTTCTCGGGGTCGAAACACGCGCCAGCGGCACTGCCTGGTCGGAAAGCCACCCGCTGTCGATCGTCGGTAACCAGATCATCGGCGGCATGATCCGCAAAGCCGGTGGCTTCAGTTTTCAGGAGCTGAACCTCACTTTGGACGACATCGCGCAGATGTCCAAGGGCGGCGCCGACCTGTCCTACGACTTCATCACCCGCCCCGCCTATCAACATGCCCTGCTGACCGGCGACACCGAATTCCTGCGGCTGATGCTCAAGGAAATGCATGGCCTGGGCATCGACCCGGCGTCGTTGATCCACGCGCTGCAGAACCATGACGAGCTCACCGTCGAGCTGGTGCACTTCTGGACCCTGCATGCCCATGACATGTACCTGTTCAAGGGCCAGACCCTGCCCGGCAACATCCTGCGCGAGCACATCCGCGAAGAAATCTATGAACGCCTGTCGGGTGAGCATGCGCCCTACAACCTGCGCTTCGTCACCAATGGCATCTCCTGCACCACTGCCAGCCTGATCACGGCGGCGCTGGGCATTCGTGACCTGGAACAGATCGGCGCGGCGGATATCGAGCTGATCCAGAAGGTGCACTTGCTGCTGGTGATGTACAACGCCATGCAACCCGGGGTGGTCGCGCTGTCGGGCTGGGACATGGTAGGTGCCCTGCCGCTACCGGCCGAGGCGGTGGCCGAGAGGATGCTCGACGGCGATACCCGCTGGATCCACCGGGGCGCTTATGACCTGGCCGGGCTCGACCCGCAGGCCGAAGCGTCGGTGCGCGGCATGCCGCGGGCGCGCTCGCTGTACGGCAGCCTGGACAGCCAGCTGGAAAACCCTGATTCGTTCGCCAGCAAAGTGAAAAAACTGCTCGCCGTGCGCCAGGCTTACGGTATCGCTGCCAGCCGCCAGGTGCTGGTACCCGAGGTCAGCAGCCCCGGGTTGCTGGTGATGGTGCACGAACTGCCGGCCGGGCGCGGCATTCAGATCAGCGCGCTGAACTTTGGCCAGGAGGTGATCGCCGAAGAGCTGGTGCTGACCGGCTTCACACCGGGGACGGTGGTGGACATGATCAACGAGACGGTCGAGGGCGACCTGACCGAGGATGGGCGGCTGGTGGTCAACCTGGACCCCTATGAAGCCCTGTGCCTGAGGATCGTGAACAGCAGTGGGCATGTATGAACACGCTGACACCACGGTTATTGTAGGGGCGGCCTTGTGTCCCGGCGGGGCCGCGCAGAGGCCCGACACCAATTGCGGCGCCGCAGAAACGGGGGCCGCTTTGCGGCCCTTGCCGACCCGCCCCTGCAAGGCCGCTCCCACAGGGATGGCGTTGCGGGTGCCACTGCTTGCATTCCTGGCCTTACCGGCATAGTTTCCGGGCAATCATTTTCCACGCCAGGAGCCCATCCATGTACACCGGCATCGTCCAGGCCGTTCGCCCTCTGCTTGCGGTAAACACCTACCCGGGCCACAACCAGTTCACCATCGACCTCACCCCGGAGCTGCTCGAAGAGCTGAAGATCGGCGCGAGCGTCAGTGTTGAAGGCACCTGTCTGTCGGTCACTGAAATCGATGGCACCCAGGTGAAATTCGATGCCATGACCGCCACCCTGGAACGCACCAACCTGCGCTTCTTCAAGGCCGGCCAGGGCGTCAACATCGAGCGGTCAGCGAAGATGAACGCGGAAATCGGCGGGCACCTGATGGCCGGCCACATTGCCTCCACCGCCGAGATCGTCGAGCTGTCGATCAAGGAAACCGGCGCCTTCATCCAGTTCCGTATGCCGCCGGAGTGGGCCAAGTACGTGTTCCCCCGTGGCTTCCTCGGCGTCAACGGCTGCAGCCTCACCGTGGCCGAGGTGGACGACACGCTGATCACCATCAACCTGATCCCCGAGACCCTGCGCCAGACCACCTTCGCCAACTACAAAGCTGGCGAGCTGATCAACATCGAAGTCGACCACCAGACCATGGTGCTGGTCGATGTGGTGGAGCGCACCCTCAAAGGCACCCTCGCCCGGGAAAAGTTGTTGCCCTGAACGGCTTCATCAAAGCCCGCGAGCGCGCCGCGTACCCTGTGGGAGCGGCTTCAGCCGCGAAGCAGGCGCTGCGGTGGATGGCACCGGCTTCGCCGGTGTTCGCGGCTGAAGCCGCTCCTACAGGGCCCCCGCCAAATCAGTAAGTTAGCGTTTGTTCTATGGTAGCCGAATTGCCGGCCACAGCTTCTGCAGCGCCGCACCCCCTGTGGGAGCCGGCTTGCCGGCGATGAGGCCTGGCCAGGCAACCTCAGATGCTGCGGGTAATGCCGCCGTCGACCTTGATGTTCTGCCCAGTGATGTACGCCGCGCCATCGCTGGCGAGGAACGCCACGGTCGCGGCGATTTCCTCACAGGTGCCATAGCGTTTGAGCGGCACGCTGTCGCGGCGGGCGTCGGTGGCCGGCAGGCTGTCGATCCAGCCCGGCAGCACGTTGTTGATGCGGATATTCTCGGCGGCGTACTTGTCGGCGAAAATCTTGCTGAACGCCGCCAGGCCCGCGCGGAACACGGCCGACGTGGGGAACATCTCGCTGGGCTCGAACGCCCAGGCGGTGGAAATGTTGATGACCACCCCGCCCTGCTGACGCTGCATGATCGGCGTCACCAGGCGGGTCGGGCGGATGACATTGAGCAGGTAGGTTTCCATGCCCTGATGCCAGTCTTCGTCGCTGATTTCCAGGATCGGCGCACGCGGGCCGTGGCCTGCGCTGTTGACCAGTACATCGATACGGCCCCACTTGGCCACCACAGCATCGACCAGGCGCTTGATATCGTCATTGGACTGGTTGCTGCCGGTTACGCCGATACCGCCCAACTCGTGCGCCAGCGCCTCGCCCTTGCCCGACGACGACAAGATGCCGACCTTGAAGCCGTCGGCAGCCAGGCGCCGCGCCGCTGCTGCGCCCATGCCACTGCCACCTGCGATCACGATTGCTACTTTTTCGATAGCCATGAAGCCTCCCGGTCGAACGTTATTCTGAATGAGTGATGGGCCCAGACTAGCACCCGGTTCCCGCCTCGAGAGAGGCAGCAAACCTTCAAACACTCGATAGAAAAACTACTGACTAAGACGCCTGTTGAAGCAACCAGGCACGCACAGTGTCCAGTGCCGGGGGCTGATAGGCAGTGCGCGGCCACACCAGGTAGAACGCCTGGTCCAGGCTGAGCTCGTGGTCGAACGCCAGCCCCAGGCGCCCCGCCGCGATATCGCGCTGCACGAAATGATAACTGGCCAGCGCCAACCCTTGCCCATCAATGGCCGCGTCGATTGCCAACGCCGTCTGGTTGAAACGCACATTGCGCGCAGATGCCTGCAGCGGCTGCAGGAATACCTCGCTGATGAAGTCGGGCCAGAAGTTGTGGGCGTCGTGCAGCAAGGTGTAACGCTGCAACTGCTGAAGATCCGCCGGTGCGCCCTGTGCCTGCAACAATGCCGGGCTGGCCACCGCCACGATGCGCTGCTGCAGAAACAGCTCGGTATTCAGCGCCGGGCCAAACGGCGGCCGCCCGTAGCGCACGGCAATGTCCACGCCCTCCGGGCGAAACTGTGAAAGACGGTCGGTGGCCAGCACCTGCAGGTCGATGCCGGGGTGTTGCTCGGCGAATGACGACAGCCGAGGGATCAGCCACTTCGCCGCAAAGGTCGGGGTAACGCTGATGGTCAGCTGCGCGCCGTCGGGCCTGAGTGCCTGGGTGGCACTGCTGATCAGGGCGAAGGCGCTGCGGATATCGCTGCTGTAACGCTGGCCGGCACCCGTAAGGCCAAGGCCCCGGGGCAGCCGCTCGAACAGCTTGATCCCAAGGTTGGCCTCCAGCCCGCGAACCTGCTGCGCCACTGCCGCCTGGGTGACTCCAAGCTCTTGCGCCGCCAGGCGAAAGTTGAGGTGCCGCGCCACCACCTCGAATACCCGCAAGCCATTGAGCGGCGGCAGCGCGGAAAAACCCTCGGCCATATAGATAATCTACTGAGAGAACAGACCCCCACCTTAATCGATGCGGGGGTGCTGCTGCACCAGCAACTTGCGCTTGGCCTCAAGCTCGGCAATCTGCTCGTCGATGTCCTCGATCTTCTGCTCGATGTTGTCGTGGTGCTCCTGCAACAGCTCGCGGGCCTCTTCTATGTCCGAAGCGGCAGGTGCGGCACCGCGCAGCGGCTTGTTGGCGGTCTCTTTCATGGTCACGCCGGTGATCAGGCCGATTGCAGCAATCACCATCAGGTAGTAGGCCGGCATGTACAGGTCGCCGGTAGTTTCCACCAGCCACGCGGTGAGGGTCGGGGTCAGGCCGGCGATCAGCACCGAAATGTTGAAGGCGCTGGCCAAGGCGCTGTAACGAATGTGCGTGGGGAACATCGCCGGCAGCGTCGACGCCATCACGCCAATGAAGAAGTTGAGCATCACCGCAATGATCAGCAACCCGGCGAAGATCACCCCCAGCACGCCACTGTTGATCAGCATGAACGCAGGGATGGCCAGGACGAACAGGCCTACGCTGCCGACCATGATGAACGGGCGACGGCCCCACTTGTCGCTGAGCAGGCCGATGATCGGCTGCACGAACAGCATGCCGACCATGATCGCGATGATGATCAGCACGCCGTGGTCTTCGCTGTAGTGCAGGTTGTGCGACAGGTAGCTGGGCATGTAAGTGAGCAGCATGTAGTAGGTGACGTTGGTGGCGATCACCACGCCAATGCAGGTCACCAGGCCGCGCCAGTGCTGGGTGGCAACCTCCTTGAACGACACCTTGGGCCCCGACGCCAGGCCTTCGCGGTCACCCTGTTCAAGCTTCTCGACATGCTGCTGGAACGCTGGTGTTTCCTCCAGCGCATGGCGCAGGTAGAGGCCGATGATGCCGAGCGGCAACGCCAGGAAGAACGGCAGGCGCCAGCCCCATTCGAGGAACTTCTCCTCGCCGAGTATGGTGGAAATCAACACCACCACGCCCGCGCCCAGCACGAAGCCTGCGATCGAGCCGAAGTCCAGCCAGCTGCCCAGGAAGCCGCGCTTGCGGTCCGGGGCGTATTCGGCGACGAAGATCGAAGCGCCGGTGTATTCGCCGCCTACCGAGAAGCCCTGGGCCATTTTCGCCAACAGCAGCAGGATCGGCGCCCAGATGCCAATGGAGGCGTAGGACGGTATCAGGCCGATGGCGAAGGTGCTCAGCGACATGATCACGATGGTCGCGGCAAGGATCTTCTGCCGGCCGAACTTGTCGCCCAGGGCACCGAAGAACAACCCGCCCAGCGGGCGGATCAGGAACGGTACCGAGAAGGTGGCCAAGGCCGCGATCATCTGCACGCTGGGGTCAGCGTTGGGGAAAAACACCTTGCCCAGGGCATAGGCGACGAAGCCGTAGACGCCGAAGTCGAACCACTCCATGGCATTGCCCAGCGCCGCAGCGGTGATCGCCTTGCGCATCTTGGCGTCGTCGACGATGGTGATGTCTTTCAAGCCAATCGGCTTGACGCTTTTCTTGCGTGATTTCATTCCAGTGTCCCTGTAGCTGTGGCTCTTTGGCATCAGATACACAGGGACACAAAATAATTCCACGCAAAGCGATTTCTTGCTGCTTTTAGCGTCAGATCCCTTGTTGCGCCAGGTCCATGGCGAAGTACGTCAGGATCAGGTCGGCACCGGCACGCTTGATCGCACCGATGCTTTCACGCACCACACGCCCTTCATCGATGGCACCGGCCAGGCCGCCGAACTTGATCATCGCGTACTCGCCGCTTACCTGGTACGCCGCCAGCGGCAGGCGCGAAGCCGCACGGATGTCGGCGATCACGTCGAGGTAGGCACCGGCCGGCTTGACCATCAGCACATCGGCCCCTTCCTGCTCGTCGAGCAGCGACTCGCGCACGGCTTCGCGGCGGTTCATCGGGTTCATCTGGTAAGCCTTGCGGTCACCTTTGAGCACAGTGCCGCCGGCCTCACGGAACGGGCCGTAGAGCGACGACGCGAACTTGGTGGAATAGGCCATGATCGCCGTGTCGTGGAAGCCTGCGGCATCCAGTGCACCGCGGATCGCCTGGACCTGCCCGTCCATCGCCGCCGACGGCGCGATGAAGTCGGCACCGGCCGCTGCCGCGATCACTGCCTGCTTGCCCAGGTTGGCCAGGGTGGCGTCGTTGTCCACGCCATGGTCGTGCAGCACGCCGCAGTGGCCGTGGCTTGTGTATTCGCAGAAGCAGGTGTCGGACATCACCACCATTTCGGGCACGCTGTCCTTGCAGATGCGCGCCATGCGCGCCACCAGGCCATTCTCGTTCCAGGTGTCGCTGCCGGTAGCATCCAGGTTGTGCGAAACGCCGAAGGTCATCACCGACTTGATGCCGGCACGGGCGTAGCGCTCGATTTCCTGGGCCAGCAGTTTTTCAGGGATGCGGTTGACCCCGGGCATGCTGGAGATCGGCACGAAGTCGTCGATGCCTTCTTCGACGAAGATCGGCAGGATCAGGTCTTCGAGGCGGAACTCGGTCTCCTGGAAGATCGTGCGCAGGGACTCGTTCTGACGCAGACGGCGGGGGCGAACGGAAGGGAAGATGTTGGACATGACAGCTCCAGGGAATACGGACGGCGTACACCTTATGCCTGTTGTGCGCCAGTGAAAAGGCTGGGTGACGAGATTGTGTCTTGCGCGGGGGGTAATAGCCGGGATGTGCGGTGGCCAATCTGGCCTCATCGCCGGCAAGCCGGCTCCCACAAGGGAGCGCAGCGCTGCCGAATCCTGGGTCCGTCCACCCTGTGGGAGCCGGCTTGCCGGCGATGAGGCCAGTACCGCCACTCCATTACTGCAACCAAGGCGGCGGTGGTTCTTCAGCCTTCACCGGCCCATGCTCGGCTTCAGCCAGGGCAGCGCGGCGGCGGGCATCATCCAAGCGCGCCGCTTCGATCTCGCGCATGACCCCACCCACGTCCGCTTCATGCTCGTCATCGGCGAATTCGCCGGTCAACGGGCTGTCGGCACGCAACTCACCCGCCTCGTACAGCGCCCACATTTCCTGGGCATAGCGGGTGTCTTTCAGCTCCGGGGCAAAGCGCCCGAAATAGTGGGCCATGTTCGCCACGTCGCGCTGCAGCATGCTGAACGCATGGTTGTTGCCGGCGGCATCCACCGCCTGCGGCAGGTCGATGATCACCGGGCCGTCAGGGCCCAGCAACACATTGAATTCCGACAGGTCGCCATGCACCAGCCCGGCACACAGCATCAGCACGATCTGGCGAATGACGAAGGCGTGGTACTCACGCGCCTCCTCGGCCTCCAGGTGCACGTCGTTCAGGCGTGGCGCGGCGTCGCCGTCGGCGTCGGTCACCAGCTCCATCAGCAGCACGCCGTCCTGGAAGTCGAACGGTTTGGGCACCCGCACCCCGGCACTGGCCAGGCGGAACAGCGCCGCCACTTCGGCGTTCTGCCAGGCATCCTCGGCCTCTTTGCGGCCGTACTTGCTGCCCTTGGCCATGGCCCGGGCCTGGCGACTATTGCGCACCTTGCGGCCCTCCTGGTACTCGGCGGCCTGGCGGAAACTGCGTTTGTTGGCCTCTTTGTAGACCTTGGCGCAACGTACCTGGGCGCCGCAACGCACCACGTAGACGGCAGCTTCCTTGCCGCTCATCAAGGGTCGCAGTACTTCGTCGACCAGTCCGTCTTCAATCAGCGGTTCGATTCGTTTTGGCGTCTTCATCAGGCTTGTGTTCGGGGTCCTGTCTGGCCTTATGGCTGGGTTGGCGGACATCCTCTCACAGCCTGATGCGACTTGCTCGTTTGTCTGCTCAGGCGGCTGCCCGCCGCTGCTCGATCATGTACCGAGCACGGTCGAACGCCCAGTTGTAGACCACCGTGTAGGGCAGAATGATCACGAAGAAGCCCAGCTCGACCATGAACGCCTGCCACAGCGAAATCTCGAGCATCCAGGCCGCCACTGGCAGGCACCACACCACCAGCCCCGCCTCGAAGCCCAAACCGTGAACGAAACGCGATAACGCCTTCCACTGGATGCGCGGGGTCACCACGAAGCGGTCGACCAGCGCGTTGTAGGCCATGTTCCAGGCCATGGCGATCAGCGAAAGCGTGACTGCCAGGCCACCGGCGGTGGCCAGCGACTTGCCCATGATCCACGACAACAGCGGCGCACACAGCAGCACGGCAAAGACTTCATAGCCAATGGCATGCACCAGACGTTCGGTGAAAGCGGCTTTTTTCATGACAAATTCCATCCAGATAATGACCTCGTGCTTCACATTTTCTTTGATGGAACTGATACTCACCACATAGCACCTATCGGTTTTATCAATACCTATGCGCTACTCGCCCGAAGCCCTCGTTGCCTTTGTCGAAGCCGCCGCCCTCGGCTCGTTCTCCGCTGCGGCGCGCAAATTGCGCAAGAGCCAGTCCACCATCAGCATCGCCATCGCCAACTTCGAGGCCGATGTGGGTTGCCCGCTGTTCGACCGCGCAGGCCGCCACCCTACGCTCAACGCAGCGGGCCGCCAGGTGCTGGGCCACGTCGAGGCGATCCTCGATGCCAGCGCCAGGCTGGATGCCTTGGCGGTGCGCCTGGCCGGGCAGGTCGAGCCACTGGTGTCGGTGGTGATGTCCGACAGCTACAGCGTGACGTTCCAGGGCGCGGTGATCAGCCGCTTCGCCGCCAGCTACCCGCACACCGAGCTGCGCTGCGGGCCAGCCGAGGACGCCGACGTGATCGACATGATCCAGCAGGGCATGGCGCACATCGGCATCCTCGCCGCACAGCCGCAGTACCCGGCCGACGTGGCCGTGGCACGCCTGCCAGAGCAGGCGGAGTTTGCCCTGTATGTCGGCACCGGGCACCCGCTGGCCACGCTGGCGGCAGTGCAACCGCAGCACCTGGAGAACGAGCGCCAGCTGTATATCCGGACTTACGCCCCTAGCCTGCACCGCGGGCGCGGCCAGGCCTGGTCGGCGCCCGACTACCTGACCTTGCTGGAATTCGCCGTGCGCGGCTTTGGCTGGGCCGAGCTGCCCAGGGCGCTGGTGTCGCGCTTCGGCAGTGGCCTGGTGGAATTGCCAGTGGCGGGTTACCCACGGCGCGTCGCCATGGATGTGGTCTGGTCACGCGGCCACCCGCTGGGGCCGGCTGGGCAGTGGCTGGTGCAGCAACTGCTCGAGCACACCTGATCAGGCAAGCAAGGCCTGAGCTAGACAATGCTGGAAGCTTTCCAGGAACACCGTCTCGGCCATGGTCATCCTCTGCTCCCTGTTCCAGAGCAAGTGCAAATCTGCGTTGACGATGCCTTCTGCAGGCGGCAACCGCCACAGCAGCCCCTTTTCCACATCTTCATGGAGGAGGTGTTCAGGCATGCAGCCTACTCCGTACCCCGCACAAACCAGCCGCTGAACTTCCTCTACGCTAGGAGACGATGCAACGATGCGCCCGGTGAACCCATGCTGGTCACGGAACATCGCAAGCGGCGACAGGTTGCCGCCCAACTGGTCGCTGACAAAACTCACGAAATTCTCCCCACGAAGCGACTCGAGCGTCACATCGCTGCGCCCAAATAATCGATGCCGCACGCCACAGAAGAACGCATAACGCTGGCTGACAAGTAGACGTTGCTCGAGCTTGGGCTGCGGAATGCGACACAGGCCGACGCCGGCTGTGGCCGTTTTCTGCAGCAAAGAGCTGATGATATCGGCGCTGCGCATGACATCGATTTCCAGTTCTACACGTGGATGCGCCTCGTGGAAATCGCCCAGGAAATCGTCGTAGAGCTGTGACTGCACTCGACTGACGCTCAGCACTCGCACCTTGCCTACTACGTCATCGCTTTCCTTTTCCACCGCGGCGCTGATGCGCGATACATCCCCATAAATATCGATGGCAATGCGCAACACTTCCTCCCCGGCAGCCGTAAGGTCAAAACGCGGACCACCTCGGAGAATGAGCGCGCAGCCGAGCTGCTCTTCCAGACGCCTCAGCGCCTGACTAACCGCAGACTGGGTCACGTGCAACCTGGCTGCAGCTCTGCTGATGCTGCCCTCTTGGCCAATCGCAAGGTAGGTACGCAGCAGGTTCCAGTCCAGGCGGTCGTTCAAGAATCGACGCCCTTCCCATTTGTTGACCAAAGCATCAGATCGTGAAGTTGGTGGATTCATTGAGTGACCTATTAGTAGCGGTGCTAATACGACGGATAAGAATTAGCAAATTGACTAATCATAGGCCCAAGGCGATAAATCTCGAAAGCGCCAACAGAGCGCGACCGGCTTAGCCAAACCTGCCCACCTGCCTATAACTCCAAGAAGGGCCTTGCATGCATACGTCAAACCAGCCGCGTCGTGCGGCGGCTGCCGCATTTGTCGGCACCACCATCGAGTTCTACGACTTCTACATCTATGCCACGGCGGCTGCGCTCGTCCTGGGCCAAGTGTTCTTCCCGAGCAGCAACCCCTTGCTCAGCACCTTGGCGGCATTCGGCACCTTCGCAGTGGGATTCGTTGCGCGTCCGTTGGCAGGCATGGTCTTCGGCCACTTGGGTGACCGTCTGGGCCGCAAGAAAATGTTGCTGGTCACCATGGTTCTCATGGGCCTGGCCACCACGGGCATCGGCCTACTGCCCAGCTACGCCAGTGCTGGCATCTGGGCACCTATCGGGCTGATTGCCCTGCGCATTGTCCAGGGGATCTCCGTCGGTGGTGAGTGGGGTGGTGCCGTCCTGATGGCCAGTGAACATGCTCCGGCCAAACGCAAAGTGTTCTACGCGTCATTCGCTCAGCTCGGTAGCCCAGCAGGCTTACTCCTTGCTCTCATCGCGTTCCGCCTGGTGTCTACATTGGAACCCGAAGAGTTCCTCAGCTGGGGTTGGCGCCTGCCGTTCCTGGCCAGTGGCGTGTTGATGCTGGTTGGCCTGGCAATTCGATTCGGCGTAGAAGAGAGCCCTGAGTTCCAAGCCGCCAAGGCCAAGCAAGAAGTCGTCAAATACCCGGTGCTGGAAGTGGTGCGTGACTGCTGGAGGCAGATCCTCTTTTCCGCCCTCGCAGTAACCATCGGCTCCGCAGGCTTCTTCTTCACCAACACCTTCATGATCACCTACGTGACCACCTATCAGGGTATCCCTCGAGCAACCATCCTCGACTGCCTGTTCCTGGTGACCATCCTGCAGTTCTTGACCCAGCCACTGGCCGCGCTGCTGGCTGAACGCATCGGCGAAGGCCGCTTCCTCAAACTGGTAGCCCTGCTGTGCATGGCTGTGCCCTACCCCATGTTCATGCTGGTCGGCACCCAGAACCTGGTGCTGATGACAGCCGGTATCGCCATGGCAGTTGTCACGCTCTCGGCTTTGTATGCGGTGATCGCCGGCTACATGACCCAAGCCTTCCCTGCCCACCTGCGCTATTCCGGGATCTCTCTGGCCTACCAGTTGATTTGCGCCATCGCCGGGGGCAGCACGCCGATCATCGGCACCCTGCTGGCCGACCGCTTCGCCGGCCAGTGGCTGCCACTCGCCGTGTTCTTCACCGCACTCTCCACGCTTTCCTTGATCGGCGTCTGTGGTCTCTCTCGCCTACGTGGCGAGCAGCAGCAACCCATCCCCGCCATCGCTCGTTAAATCAGGAGTTTTCATGAGCAAGCCGCACAACATCAGCGATGTCGAATGGCAGGCACGCTGCGAACTGGCCGCGCTGTACCGAATGGTTGCGCACTTTCGCATGACCGACTTGATCGACACCCATATCACCCTGCGTATTCCTGGGCCTGAGCATCACTTCCTGATCAACCAATACGGGGTGATATTCGACCGGATGCGTGCCAGCGACCTGGTACGCATCGACCAACATGGCAATGTCGTCGACCAGGCCAATGGCGAGCGCCGGGTGAACGCTGCTGGCTTCGTGATCCACTCAGCGATTCACATGGCACGACCGGACATGCACTGCGTGATCCACACCCATACCGCCGCCGGAATCGCCGTCTCGGCCCAGGAGCACGGGTTGTTGCCGATCAGCCAGCATGCATTGAAGTTCTACGAAAAGCTGGCGTACCACCAATACGAGGGCATCGCCCTGTCCCTGGATGAGCGTGAGCGCCTGATCGCCGACCTTGGCACCCACAAAGCGATGATCCTGCGCAACCATGGCCTGCTGGCCGGCGGCGCCAGTGTTGCCGAGGCCTTCCACGAGATTCACTTCCTGGAACGCGCCTGCCAGGCGCAAGTGCAAGCATTGGCCGGCGGCAGCAAGCTCATCTACCCCAGCGAAGAAGTGTGCCGCCACACCGCCGCACAGTTCCAACGCGACGAGTCTGCGCAAATCATCAGCCTGAGCTGGGACGCTGCCTTGACCTTGATCGAACAGCAACGCGAGTCGTACTGCTCATGAAGCCGCTGGTATTGCTTTCAACTGACCAAGCACTTCTGGGCCAACTGCAGTCTGCCTTCGCGCGCAGCGCTCCCCAGCTACGTGTGGTGCTGGCCAACGATCCCGCTGCCCAGGAGGCACAGGTAGCCGCTTGCTGGTTCCCTCCAGTAGGCAGCCTCAGCGCATTACCCAACCTGAAGCTGATTCACTCGGTGGCTGCTGGTGTTGATCACCTGGCCAACGACCCGAGCCAGCCAGCATTGCCAGTGTGCAGAGTCGTAGACCCAGCTCACCGCCAAGGCATGGCGGAGTACGTTCGCTGGGCGGTCATCCACTACCATCGGGACTTCGACCGAGCACTTGCCCAACAGCAGCAACAGGTATGGCAACGTCACCCTCAACGCCTCGCTGCCGAATACCGCATCGGTGTGATGGGGCTCGGTTCCCTGGGAGGCGCCATTGCCGGCGAGTTGGCCGAGGCCGGATATGCGGTCCGAGGTTGGTCGAGGAGTGCCAGGCAGCTGAACGGCGTGCGCACATTCGCAGGCGCTGGGGCGTTCGATCTATTCCTGGATGGCCTCGACCTGTTGATCAATCTGCTGCCGTTGACCGATGCCACTCGCGGCATTCTCTGCCAGAAAACCTTTGAAGCCTTGGCGCCGAACGCGGCAGTGATCAACTGCGGACGCGGGCAACACCTGCAGGTGGATGACCTGGTCAACGCCATCAACAGAGGCCGACTGCGCGGTGCGCTGCTGGATGTGTTCGAAAAAGAACCGCTGCCATTGGACAGCCGCCTCTGGAGCACGCCGGGCATCGTCGTCACACCCCACATGGCCTCATGCGCGTCTCACGACTGCATTGCCCAGCAAGTGGCCGAGAACGCTCGGCGCCTGGCCTGCGCTGAACCCCTCCTGAACCAAGTAGACCCCGCGCTCGGATACTGATCCCACCGCCTGTTTGAGGATTCATATCATGCATACATGCAATGGCACACGGCTGTGGGACGGCCTCATGGACATGGCCAAGGTCGGCCCGACTGCCAAGGGCGGCAACTGCCGCCTGGCACTGTCGAAAGAAGACCGAGATGGACGCGAGCTGTTCGCGAGCTGGTGCCGCGAGGCCGGCATGAGCATCCATGTCGACGCGATCGGCAACCTGTTCGCCCGCCTGCCAGGCCGCAATGACGCCCTGCCCCCTGTGGTCATGGGCAGCCATCTGGACACTCAACCGAAGGGCGGTCGCTTCGATGGCATCTACGGTGTGCTTGCCGGCCTGGAAGTGGTACGCAGCCTCCAGGACAAAGGCCTGCAGCTTGAGCGCCCATTGGAAATTGCGGTGTGGACGAACGAAGAAGGCGCTCGTTTTACGCCTGCCATGCTCGGCTCCGCGGTGTTCACGGGCGAGCTGCCCCTCGCCCAAGCGCTGTCCAGCTGCGATGCTGAAGGCGTCAGCGTGGCCGAAGCGTTGGAACAAACCGGCTATGCGGGTGAGCTTGCTCTGGGCCGTGAGTTCGACGCGTACTTCGAAGCACATATCGAACAAGGCCCAATCCTGGAAGATGCAGGCCTGCCCGTAGGCCTGGTGATGGGTGGACAAGCGATTTGCTGGCTGGACATCGAGATCAGTGGACAGGCCGCTCACGCTGGCACCACGCCCATGCCCTTGCGCCGCGACTGCCTGTTCGGCGTGGGAGAAATGATCACCGCACTCGAACAACTGTCACGCGACTTCGCACCCAAAGGTCTCGTTACCGTTGGCCAATTGCAGATCGCCCGCTCTTCCCGCAACACCATCCCTGGCCACGTGGCGTTTACCCTCGACCTTCGCCATCACGAAGACGCCGCCATCGCTGACATGGAAGCCAGCGCCCGTGCACTCATCGACCAGATCGCCACCAAGCGTGGCTTGCAAGTCCAGATCGAGCGCCACTGGCTGAGCCCGGCCACGCCGTTCGACCCGGCCTGCATCGATGCAGTACGCAAAGCCATCGAAGGCCTGGGCTACCCGTACCAGCCAATCGTCAGCGGCGCCGGCCATGACGCCATTCACCTGGCCCGTCACTGCCCAACCACTATGGTGTTCATCCCCTGCGTCGGCGGCCTGAGCCATAACGAAGCCGAAGACGCCTTGCCCAACGACGTGACCATGGGCTGCGACGTATTGCTCAACGCCGTGCTGAACCGCGCCGACCGGCGCTGACTTAGCCAGATCCACCCAGGCGCCCAGCCAATTCAAGAAAGCTGGGCCCACGGGAACGCTTTGCCCAAAAACAAGAAATAGCCGCTCCATCTTCAGCTGCCAATAACAACCAGAACCCATCTTTCGGGAGAAAATGGCAATGACCAGCCCTGCGTACACCGAGGTTGCCAGCACGCAACCACAACGCACCGCCGACATGAAAAAAGTCGCGGTCGCCAGTGTGATCGGCACCACCGTTGAGTGGTATGACCTGTTCCTCTTCGCCACGGCCTCGGCCCTGGTATTCAACAAAATCTTCTTCCCAGGCTTTGATCCCCTGGTAGGCACCCTCCTCGCTTTCGGCACCTTTGCTTCAGCCTACGGTGCCAGGATGATCGGCGCCGCGCTCTTCGGTCACTTCGGTGACCGCCTGGGACGTAAATCGATGCTGCTGATTTCGCTGCTGACCATGGGTGCGGCCACGTTCGCCATCGGCCTGTTGCCAAGCTACGAGTCGGTGGGCATCTGGGCGCCGATCATGTTGCTGACATTGCGAATTATCCAGGGCCTGGCCTTGGGTGGGGAATGGGGCGGCGCTGTGCTGATGGCCGTGGAGCACGCGCCAAAACATCAGCGTGGGCTGTACGGATCGTGGGTTCAGATCGGCGTACCGGCGGGTACGATGCTGGCCAATCTCGTATTCCTGATGTTCGCCACAACGCTGAGCAACGAACAGCTGCTGGATTGGGGATGGCGTGTCCCATTCCTGCTCAGTGTTCTGCTGATCGGACTGGGCTTGTACATCCGCCTGAACATCCATGAAACGCCGTCGTTCAAAGCAGTAGAGAACAAAGGCACCCAGGTCAAAGTGCCTCTCTTCGAAGTGTTCCGCAAATACTGGAAACAGGTTGTCCTGGGTGGCGTGGCAACCATGTCCACTGGCACCTCCTACAACCTCATTGTGGCCTTCGGGCTCACCTACGGCACCCAGACCTTGGGCTTCACACGGGGCGAAATGCTCACGGTGGTGCTGGTTTCCTGTGCAGCCTGTATCGGCATGCTCCCGTTCTTTGGGTCACTCTCCGACCGGATCGGACGTAAGCCGATCATCATCGGCGGGATCATCGCTGAGGCACTCGTGGCCTTCCCAATGTTCTGGCTGATGGACACCAAAGTGTTGGGCCTGGCCTTCGCCGGCTACTTCCTGATGATGACTGCATTTGCGGCCAACTACGGCCCCATCGCCACCTTCCTTGCCGAGCTGTTCGGCACTCGAGTGAGGTATTCAGGGCTTTCGATCAGCTACATGCTTTCCGGCCTGCTGGGGAGTGCCGCTACCCCTCTGGTCACCACCGCGTTGCTGTCTTGGACTGGCACCGGCTCATCGATTGCGTGGTACATGATCGGCTCAGCAGCAGTCTCTCTGATCGCTCTACTGCTACTCACCGAGACCTTCGAACGGGATATCGATCAAGCACGGCAGTAAGTCCGTGCCGTACCCCCGAAATGCTCGCCTTTGGAGCGGGCGCTTCCCAGTTCCGTTTGTAGAGTTTTCACGATGAAAAAATACCTGATGAGTGCCGGCGTATTCGCCCTCTCTCCTTTCGCTCAGGCTGACCTGGTGGCAGACAGCCATGCAAATCTTGGTCTGCGAAATTTCTACTTCAACAACGATTTCCGCGATCAAGCTGGCAGCCTTGGCCAGAGCAAAACCGAGGAATGGGCACAAGCGTTCGTCTTCGATTTCAAATCTGGCTATACCAATGGCCCAATAGGCATAGGCTTGGATGCTTTGGGATTGATGGGCGTGACGCTTGATAGCGGGGATGGTCGCCACCGTGGCAGCAGCATGATCCCCGATGACGGCTCGGGCGCGGCTCAACAGTGGAGCCGCCTGGGCCTGACACCCAAGCTGAAAGTCGCCAACACCGAACTGCGATACGGCACGCTGATGCCCAAGCTTCCGGTGCTGACCTACAACGATGGTCGCCTGCTGCCCCAAACGTTCGAGGGGGCGCAGATCACCTCCACCGACCTGGATGGCCTGACGCTAACTGGCGGGCGCCTGAACCGTGCCACGGGTCGCGCCTCCAGTGACCGCACTGGATTGGCGGTAGCGGGAGGTTCCCGTGAGAGCGACCAGTTCCTGTTCGCGGGTGGCGACTACCGGCTCGGCAAGCAACTCACGGCGCAATACTACGTTGCCAACCTCGAGGACTATTACACCCAGCACTTCGTAGGCCTCACCCACACGCTTGCGCTCCCCGAAGGCCAATCGCTGCGGACTGATCTGCGTTACTTTCGCACCGTCGCCGATGGAGCCAACGACTCCGCTGCTGGTCGTGCAAGTGGGTACCGCGTGGGGGGCTACACCGAGGACGGTGACGGCAAGATCGATAACCACACCTGGAGCGCCGCGCTGACCTATTCCGTCCAGGGCCACGCGCTGATGGGCGGCTATCAGGAGGTGTCGGATGCAAGCAACTTCGTCCAGCCGAATCAGGGCTCCCTCAGCGGCAAGGGCGCAGGGGGTGCCAGTGTCTACCTCTACACCGACCGGATGCTCGCGAGCTTCAACCGAGCAGGCGAGCGTACCGCGTTCGCCCAGTACAGCTACGACTTCGCCGCTGCCGGCGTACCTGGCCTGAAGTTCGCCCTGATGTACCTCAAGGGTGACGACATCCGCACCACCAGCGCAAATGACGCGAGCGAATGGGAGCGGGATATCGGCCTGGACTATGTCGTGCAGGCCGGTGCACTCAAAGGCCTCGGCCTGGCTTGGCGCCACGGGTTGCTGCACTCCGAAATCGACCCCAACCAGGAACAGAACCGACTCATCGTCAGCTACACCCTGGCGCTTTTCTGATTTCTGACCCAGTGCTGCCGGCGAGCCGGTGGCACGCCTTCGCTCCAAGGAGTTCTCAATGCAACGCATCCACAGCGCCCCTGGCACTATCAGCCCAGTAGGCCCGTATTCCCAAGCCGTGGTCAGCGGCCACTTGGTGTTCACCGCCGGCCAGATTCCATCACTGGGCAGCCTGGAAGAGCAGCCCGACAATTTCAAAGACCAGGTCAGGCAGACCTTCGCCAACCTTGCCGCGATCCTCGAAGCGGCGGGCTCCAGCCTGTCCCACATCGTCAAGGTCAACGCCTACCTGACAGACCCCGATCAACTGGTGCCCTTCAACGAGGTGTACAAGGAAATCCTTGGCCATGCACCACCCGCTCGTACAACCGTCTGCGTGCAGTTGTGGGGCGTGAGCCTGGAAATCGACTGTATAGCCGAGCTGGTCGACATGGAGCGTGGGCAATGACCGACAACGATCTGATCGCAAAGCTGCGAGAAGTCAGCTTCGCCACACTGGGCCACTTCCTCGAACGAGGGTTCGTCAGCCATGAAGTCCGCGCAATGGTACCGGGCGGACGCATTGTCGGCCGGGCAGTGACGTTGCGGCTTGCACAGCCGGATGCCATCGCAGTCAATCGCGCCCTGGTCTCCCTGCAGCCAGGCGACGCTCTGGTGATCGACATGGCGGGTGACCATGCCCACGCTTGCGTTGGCGCCGTCACGCAGTTCGCGGCTCGCTGCGCAGGTGCAGCCGGCATCATCGTTGATGGCGTAGTTACCGACATCAACGAACTGCGTGCCTGCCAATTACCGGTCTTCGCCCGCGGCACCACGCAGCTGACTACCAAGCTGATCGCAAGCGCCGCAAGCCAGGTGAATGTGGCAGTGAACTGCGCTGGTGTTACGGTGAACCCAGGCGACCTTGTCTTGGCCGATGACAACGGTGTGCTCATCTTGCCAGCGGGAGAGCTGGCAACCGTAATAGACAAAGCGCTGCATGCCGATCTTACTGAGCCCGATTTGCTGGCGCGGCTGCGCGATGGTGAACCGCTCTACAAGGTGCTGGTTACAAGTACTGGAAACGACTAGACCAGCCGCACTGCGGGTTCCAGCGCTAGGTTGTCAATCATGAAGCCGCCATGGCCGATGGGAGGCCAGCGCCCAGGAGGGGCATACAGCCGCCCGAAGAACACGCCGCGAGCGCTACAGGCGGTGTATTCAGGCGCTCGAAAGGGTTAGGCCGTCAGAATGTCTACGAGCATCTGTGCAGGCTTACTCAACTCGACACCAACCCGGGTCACGACCTCGTAGGGCTCGCTCCGCGACTTCAGTTGCAGCGGTAAACGCACCAGCATGCCGTGGTCCAGGGCCATCCTGGCGACATCCCACGGCATCACCGCGAGCAGATCACGATCTTGCATGAGCATGGACAGGGTCGTGAAAGTCGACGAAGTCTCGATGGGGTATTGCGGGAAGCTCAAGCCGGCCTCGCGAAACTCCCGCTCAAGGGTCAGACGCATAGGCATGTTTACCGGGAACACCACCCAGCGCGATTGCGCCAACTGCTCAAGCGTCAACTCTGCGCAGGCCGCCAGCGGATGCGCCGGGTTTGCCACCAGCACCAACTGCTCCTGATGTTTAACCCGGCTCTCATAGGCTGTAGGCCTTGAGCTGACGCTGGTTCGGCAAATCACCACATCCACGCGCCCTTGGTCGAGCAGGTTGAGCAAGCGGTCACTGGTGTCCTCTACCACCGATACCGATAGGTCCGGTTGGTTCTCGCGCAAACGCGCCAGGCCTTCCACCATGATCGGCACGGCGCCCATGATGGTGCCCACCGACAAACGTCCCCCATGCCCCTGGAGAATGCCCAGCATCTCCTCACGCAGATGCGCAAGGTCGTTACCAATCAAGCGTGCATAGCGCACCACGCAACGGCCCAGGTCATTGGCTTCGAGGCCTTTGCTGGTCCGTTCGAACAGCACCGCGCCCAGCGTCGACTCGATCTCGTTCAGCGCCTTGGTCGCCCCGGGCTGGGTAATCGACATGGCCTCGGCGGCCTTGTGGATCGAACCCAGCTCGTCGAGGCTGATCAGCAGCCGCAACTGACGTAGGCGCAGGCGCGAAGCCATGGAGCTCAAGGGAGGCAGCATAGGGGATCACTAAAAGTTATCACGGGGTCAACAGCTCTCATTAGGCACCAATGGCAGGGATATTTAAAGTGGCTGGCACGTGCTTCCCCACAACAACAACCCGGAGCCAGCATGCGCCTGATCCAATTCGAAACCGCACCCTCCCAGCGCCACGTCGGCGTCGTCGAAGGCGACCTGATTCAGGTTGTGCGCGACACCACGCACCTGCGGGAACTGGCCCTTGCAGCCATCCGCAACCAGCGCAGCCTCGCCGCGCAAGTGCTCGAACGCGGTCTGGACAGCACCGACCAGCGCTACAGCGATGCCTTGAACGAGTGCCGGGTGCTTCCACCGCTCGACCATGAAGACCCGGCACACTGCTTGATCAGCGGTACCGGGCTCACGCACCTGGGCAGTGCCTCTACCCGCGACAAGATGCACCAGCAGAAAATCGCCGACGGGGCGGCGCTCACCGACACCGCGCGCATGTTCCAATGGGGGATTGAGGGTGGCCGCCCCCCAGCAGGCAGTGCCGGCGCGCAGCCAGAGTGGTTCTACAAGGGCGATGGTTCGATCGTCGTCCGCCCAGGGCAAGCCTTGCAGCCCCCCGCCTTTGCCGAGGATGCGGGTGAAGAACCGGAACTGGCTGGCCTGTATGTGATCGGTGATGACGGCCTGCCGTACCGGCTGGGCTTTGCCATCGGCAACGAGTTTTCCGACCACGTGATGGAGCGGCGTAGTTACCTGTACCTGGCGCACTCCAAACTGCGTAATTGCTCATTCGGTCCCGAACTGCGTGTCGGCGAGTTGCCACGCCATCTGCAGGGCAGCAGCCGAATACTGCGCGGTGACCAGGTGATATGGGAAAAGGATTTTCTTAGCGGTGAGGACAACATGTGCCACTCGTTGGAGAATCTGGAGTACCACCATTTCAAGTACAGCCAGTTTTTGCGCCCCGGTGATGTGCACATTCACTTCTTCGGCACCGCGACGCTGTCGTTTGCCGACCAGGTCAAGGCCGTCGAGGGCGATGTGTTCGAAATCAGCCTGGCGGAGTTCGGCGCCCCCCTGCGAAACGGCATCAGCAAGACGCCTGCGGCCATCGCACCCGGCGCGGTGAAGACGCTCTGACCCGACGGCGGCGCAGGGCCGCGCCGCCGCGGCATTTCATAACAATCACAAAAGTGAGATGAGCATGAACAACAGCCCTTCCCCTGCAGCTCCCGCGCCTGCTTTGGCGATGACCGTTAACGCCAAGCCGACCACTGTGCGTTGGCGCATCTTCCTGATCCTGCTGTTGCTGGCGGCGATCAACTACATCGACCGCGCTTCGCTGTCGGTAGCACTGCCGATGATTTCCGCCGAATTCGAGCTGACGCCTGCGCTTGAAGGCTTGATCCTGAGCGCGTTCTTCTGGTCATACGCCTTGATGCAGATTCCTGCAGGGGTGCTGCTCGATCGCTTCCAGGTGCGCAATATCATTGGCGTCGCAACCATCGGCTGGGGCGCATTCCAGGCCTTGGGCGGGTTTGCCCATAACTGGATCACGTTGCTGGTCACGCGCATTGGCCTGGGCGTGGCAGAGTCGCCAATCATGCCCGCTGGCGCCAAGCTCAACGGCGCCTGGCTGACGCCCAACGAGCGTGGCCGGGGTGCCACTCTGGTCGACGGCGGCGCGCCGCTGGGCACTGCATTCGGCGCCATTATCATCGCCGGCCTGATCACCTGGTTCGACTCTTGGCGCATCGCCTTTATCGTCGCTGGAGTCGGCACAGTGGCCGCCGGTATCTGGGCCTGGTGGTACATCCGCAACCACCCCAGCGAGCATCCGCACGTCAATGCCGCTGAATTGGCTTACATCACCCAGGCCAACGATGCCGCGAGCAAGGGCAACGGCAACGGCAACCGTAAGGCCGTGCTCAAGGAATTACTCAAAAGCCGCTCTGTGCTGTGCATGTTCGCCGGCTACGCCTGCTACAACAGCGTGTTCTACGGCCTGCTGACCTGGATGCCGAGCTACCTGCACCAAGCGCATAACCTCGACATCAAGGCCATGGGCGGGGCGACCTTCCTGATCTTCATGTGTGGCTTCGTTGGCGAGCTGATCGGCGGCTGGGTCTCCGACAAATGGAAAGCCAGCGGCGGTAAACCGAATACTGTGATGCGCAGCATGTTCGCCGGCTCCGCCGCGGTCGCCGCACTGTGCATCCTGCTGGTGGCCTACACGCCGGATGCCGGCCTGGTCATCGCCCTGCTCTGCGTGGCGCTGTTCTTCATCCGTTGGTGCGGTATGTACTGGTGTCTGCCAGCCATTCTGGGCGGTAAGTCCAAGGCCGGGGTGCTGGGCGGCAGCATGAACTTCTGCGGCAACATGGTCGGCGTGCTGGTGCCGATCCTGATCGGCCTGATCGTGCAGTTCACCGGTTCCTATTTCCTGGCCCTGATCTTCTTCGTGGTCATGGCCTTCGGCCTGATGCTGTTTTCTGGCCTGATCGACTATCGCGAGCGCGGGCTGGCCTGAGCCAGGCGCCCCATTGAGGTGAATGTCATGCAACTCATTACAACAACAGGCAGTGCAAGCGCTGCCAACGCCGTGATCCGGCTCAACCCGCTGGACGATGTCCTCGTTGCTCGCCAGCCCCTGACCGAAGGCCTCTTGCTGGACGAAGGCATCACGGTGCGCCAACCGATTCCAGCCGGCCACAAAGTCGCAGGCCGCGATATCAAGGCAGGCGAACCCCTGCGCCGCTATGGGCAAATCATCGGCTTTGCCAGTCAGGCCATCCGGGCTGGCGAACATGTGCACGTGCATAATCTGGCGATGGGCGACTTTGCCCGCGACTACGCCTTTGGCGTCGACGCCAAGGGGCAGCAGGCGCCCAATGACGATACCTTCATGGGTATAGTGCGCGCCGATGGCCGGGTCGCCACGCGCAACTATATCGGCATCCTCACTTCGGTGAACTGCTCGGCCACGGTGGCGCGGGCTATCGCCGACCACTTTCGCCGTGACATCCACCCCGAGGCGTTGGCGCCCTACCCTAACGTCGATGGCGTGGTCGCCCTGACCCACGGCGTCGGTTGCGCAGTCGACCCCGGTGGCGAGGCACTTGCCATGCTGCGCCGTACCCTTGGCGGCTATGCCGTGCATGCCAACTTCGCTTCGGTGCTGTTGATCGGCCTGGGCTGCGAAACCAATCAGATCCCCGACCTGCTGGCGGCCCAGGGCCTGCAAAGCAGCCATGCACTGCGCACGTTCACCATCCAAGGTACTGGCGGCACCTCGAAGACCATTGCCAGCGGGATCGCCCAGGTCAAGTCGCTGCTGGCCGAAGCCAATCAGGTCGAACGCCAGCCGGTCAGCGTCCGCCACCTCACGGTCGGCCTGCAGTGCGGGGGCTCGGACGGCTATTCGGGTATCACCGCCAACCCGGCGCTTGGCAATGCGGTCGACCGCCTGGTGGCGGCCGGCGGCACCGCAATTCTCTCGGAAACCCCGGAAATCTACGGCGCCGAACACCTGCTGACACGCCGCGCGGTCAGCCAGCAGGTGGGCGAGAAGCTGATCGCCCGCATCCAGTGGTGGGAAGCCTATTGCCAGCGGATGGGCGCCGAACTGAACAACAACCCGTCGGCGGGCAACAAGGCCGGCGGCCTCACCACCATCCTGGAAAAGTCCCTGGGTGCCGTGGCCAAGGCCGGCTCCAGTGACCTGATCGATGTATACGAGTACGCCGAACCAGTGCACGCCCACGGCCTGGTGTTCATGGACACGCCCGGCTACGACCCAATCTCTGCCACCGGCCAGGTCGCCGGCGGCGCCAACCTGATCGCCTTTACCACAGGGCGCGGCTCGGCTTATGGCTGCGCGCCCTCGCCGTCGATCAAGCTGGCGACCAACACCCGCCTTTGGGAAACCCAGGAAGAGGACATGGACGTCAACTGCGGCGGCATTGCCGACGGCAGCATGACCATCGAAGAGCGTGGTGAACACATTTACCGAATGATGCTGAGCATTGCCTCGGGCGAACGCAGCAAGAGCGAACAGCATGGCTACGGCCAGAATGAGTTCGTGCCATGGCAGATCGGCGCCATTACCTGATCCCCCAGCCTTCATAACCGGAGCCCGCATGACCCGAATTCTTGGTCACAACTACATCGCCGGCCAGCGCTCGGCGCAAAGCAACACCCTGCTAACCAGCCTCGATGCCACTACCGGCGAGCCGTTGCCAGGCGTATTCAGCCAGGCCACCGAGGCTGAGGTTCACGCCGCCTGCGTCGCTGCAGCGTCCGCCTTCCAGCCCTACCGCAACCTGCCCGCCGAGCAGCGCGCAGCGTTTCTCGAGGCCATCGCTGACGAACTCGATGCCCTGGGCGATGACTTCATCACCACGGTGTGCCGCGAGACTGCCCTGCCTGGCGGGCGTATCCAGGGCGAACGCAGCCGTACCAGCGGCCAGCTGCGCCTGTTCGCCAAGGTGTTGCGCCGAGGCGACTTCTACGGTGCGCGGATCGATCGCGCGCTGCCGGAGCGCCAACCCATGCCCCGCCCTGACCTGCGCCAGTATCGGATCGGCGTCGGCCCGGTGGCGGTATTTGGCGCCAGCAACTTCCCCCTGGCGTTCTCCACTGCCGGTGGTGACACCGCTGCGGCGCTGGCCGCAGGCTGCCCGGTAGTATTCAAGGCGCACAGTGGCCACATGGCCACCGCCGAGGCGGTGGCCGACGCGATCCTGCGTGCCGCGACCCGCACCGGCATGCCGGCCGGGGTGTTCAACATGATCTATGGCGGCGGTGTCGGCGAGTGGTTGGTCAAGCATCCGGCAATTCAGGCGGTGGGGTTTACTGGCTCGCTCAAGGGCGGAAATGCGCTGAGCCGCATGGCTGCAGAGCGCGCTCAACCGATCCCGGTGTTTGCCGAAATGTCCAGCATCAACCCGGTTATCCTGCTGCCTGAAGCGTTGCAGGCGCGGGGCGAGCAGGTGGCGCGTGAGTTGGCGGCCTCGGTGACGATGGGGTGCGGGCAGTTCTGCACCAATCCCGGTTTGATCATCGGTATGGGCTCTGCGGCATTCACTGACTTCATCGAAGTGTTCAAGGGTCAGATAGCCGAGCAACCGGCGCAGACCATGCTCAACCAAGGCACACTGGCCAGCTATCGCCATGGCCTTGAGCAACTGTACAACCACCCAGGCGTGACCCACTTGGCGGGTGCCGTGCAAGGTGAGCGTCAAGCGCAGCCGCAGTTGTTCAAGGCGGATGTCAGCCTATTGTTGGGCGGCGATCCATTGCTGCAGGAAGAAGTGTTCGGGCCGGCCACGGTCATCATCGAGGTCGAGGACCAAGCGCAACTGGCTACGGCGGTGCAGGCATTGCGCGGGCAACTGACCGCTACGTTGATTGGCCAAGCCGAGGAACTGGTCGGCTATGGTTGGCTGAGCCAATTGCTACAGGAAAAGGTCGGTCGGGTGCTGCTCAATGGTTATCCAACCGGTGTCGAGGTGTGCGACGCCATGGTGCATGGCGGGCCCTACCCGGCTACCTCGGATGCTCGCGGCACCTCCGTCGGTGCCCTGGCGATCGACCGTTTCCTGCGTCCGGTATGCTTTCAGAACTACCCGGATGCGCTCCTCCCCCCAGCGCTGCAAAACGCCAATCCGCTGGGTATCAGTCGTTTGGTCGACGGTGAAATGCTGCGTTCAAGCCTGGCGGATTGACTTGGCACCACGCGCAACGATCGGGGCCCTCCCGCTTCGCGGGCGCCCCGGTCTTCGTCATCAAGGCCGCTCCAGCTGATCTCGCAGATACTCGATAAAGCGCTGGGTTTTCGCGGGAAGCAGTCGGGTTTCTGTCAATGCGTACACGGGTACCGGTGTCGCTTGCCACTTCGGCAATACCCGTTGCAAAACCCCTGCCTCGACATCTGGAGCAGCGATACCGGCAGGCAGGAGTGCGATGCCAAGGTCCAGCGAGGCAAGTCGACGCAACATCCCCACACTGTTCAGCTCAAAGCGGCCACCCACCTGAACCTGTTCGACCGCACCCTCGCTGGTCAGGGTCCACTTGTCCGCGCTTGCCCCTGACATCCGCAGGCATTCGTGATGCACAAGCTCCGCTGGATCGTGGGGCTCGCCGGAAACCCCCAGGTATTGAGGTGAGGCGTAGAGGCCGCGTTGCAGGGTGGCCAGTTTCCGCGCAATCAAGTTGGAATTGGCCGGCTCGCCCATCCGAATGACGACATCCACGGGGTCACTGACCAAATCGACCTGCCGTGGTGTGAGATCGAAGTCAAAGGTAATGCCTGGATACAGTCGTGCGAAATCCGCAATCAACGGCGCCAGGTAGATGTTGGCGAAGTCCACTGGCAACGAGGCGCGCAACAGGCCGCTGGGCCTGGCGAGCAACTCACCCAGCTGCTCATGCGCCAGCCTCGCTTCGTCGACAATGCGTTTGCACCGATCAAAGTAAAGCTGGCCGGCCTCTGTCAGCTCAATCTTGCGCGTGGTGCGATGCAGCAGGCGCAACCCTATCTGCTTCTCCAGGCTGGTAATACGCCTTGAAAGCGTCGAGCTTGGCATGTTCATGGACTCCGCTGCGCCCCGAAAGCTGCGCATCTTCACGACCTCGACGAACAGAGCCATGTCGTTCAGGTATTCCAAGCATTGCTCCAAAAATGGATCAGTCATTTCAATTTTGCCGTATTTATCCCGGCAACGGATTGAATGATGATAACCCCATCACCGCAAAGGAGCACTGTAATGAACTCTCTTTTTTCCGAAGTCCAAGTAGGCCGTTACACGCTGTCCAACCGCATGGTCATGGCCCCCATGACGCGTTCACGTGCCGACGATGCTGGCGTTCCTTCCGATCTCGTCACTACCTACTATGAGCAACGCGCCAGTGCTGGTCTGATCATCTCCGAAGGTGTTTTCCCGGTTGCGCTTGGCAAGGGTTATGTACGGACCCCGGGCATTGAAACCGATGAGCAGGTAGCAGCGTGGAAAAAGGTCGCTGAAGCCGTTCACGCCCGTGGCGGCCGTATCTTCATGCAACTGATGCACTGCGGCCGTGTTTCTCACCCGTCATTGATCGACGGCGCCCAGCCACAGGCACCATCAGCCATCAAGGCCGCGGGCCAAACCTATACCGCTACCGGCCTTCAGGACTTCGTCATCCCGCATGCACTGAGCATCGTCGAAATCGCCGGCGTCGTTGAAGGTTACCGCCAGGCTGCTCGCCGGGCCATCGAGGCTGGCTTCGACGGTGTGGAGTTGCATGCAGCGTCGGGTTATTTGCCGGAACAGTTCCTGTCCAGCGGCAGCAACCAGCGCGAAGACGAATACGGAGGTTCAGTTGAAAACCGCGTTCGCTTCGTTCTCGAAGTGCTTGCCGCGATAGTCGAGGAAGTGGGCGGCGATCGCGTGGGTATCAAGATTTCTCCGGAAATGAACTTCAACGATATCGTCGACGCCAATCCGCAAGAGACCTACACCTACCTGGTAAAGCACCTGCGGCCGTTCAACCTCGCCTACCTGCACGTCGCGCTGTTTGGTGCCGAGTTCGACTACCACAGTGCACTGCGTCCGCTCTTCAATGACAGCTACCTGATCGGCAGTGGCCTGAACAAAGAAAGCGCCGAGGCGCTTATTTCCGGCGGCAAAGCGGATGCAGCCGTACTTGGGGGTGCGTTCCTCGCCAACCCGGACTTGCCAGAGCGTCTGCGCGTCGGTGCCGAGCTCAACGCCCCGGATAAAAACACCTTCTATGCGCCTGGCGCAGAGGGCTACATCGATTACCCAACCCTGACCCAAGGGGCCTGAGGAGCGCCGCCATGCTACCCACCGCACGCCTGCAGCGTATGAATCATGGAAGCCAGTTCCGAGCGTTCAGCCTTCGTGGCGATCAGTTTGCGAAACCAATTGATCCGTTCCTGGGTGTGGATCATGCCTGGATCAGCGGACCGACCTTCCCACCGCATCCGCATGCGGGTTTCTCCGCCGTGTCATACCTGTTTCTGGATTCAGAAACGGGGATCGATAACCGGGACTCACTGGGCAATCGCAATTTGATTCATCCCGGTGGCCTGCACTGGACGGCGGCGGGTAGCGGCGTGGTGCATGAAGAGGTACCAGCGGAGCCCGGCAAGACCGTGCACATGCTGCAAATCTTCATCAATCTGCCCGAGGACAAACAGGCGCAGGCTCCACATGCCTTCAGCCTGGAAGCACGCGATGTACCCGTTGTACGCCTGCCGGGAGTGAAGATTCGTGTCCCCCTTGGGGCCTTCGGCGAGATCGCCTCCCCCCTTTCGTTACCCACCGATGTCCGATTATTGGACATCCTGCTGGAAGCGGGCAGCGAGGTAGAAATTCCAATCCCTGTCGGGCATGTCGCGTTCGTCGTGCCGATTGATGGTGAGGTCGCTGTGGAGGGTCAGCCGTTCAGTCCGCTTGATCCAAAGGCCCCAGTAAATCTGCCCCAAGGGCAAAGGAGGGTTATCACGATGCAGGCAGAAAACGGCGCCGCAAAGGCAGTGGTTTTTTCAGGTACGCCGCTGAACCAGCCCATTCATTGGCAAGGCCCAATGGCGCTGGCGTCACCCGGTGCCCTGGGCGAAGCCGTGCAGCGCTACCAACGCGGGTTGTTCGGCAGCCTGCACAGCCAATGAGCCAACAACCGTTCCCCTACTTAGCGAGAAGATCATCATGACTCACGAAAATTTCAATGCTGACAACGCTGCTCTGCTGCTGATCGATCATCAGGTTGGCACCATGGGGTGGGCTAAATCCATGCCCTTCGATGAGCTCAAACGCAATGCCCTGATGCTCGCCAAGGCGGCGCGTATTCTCAAGCTGCCGGTCGTGCTCACCTCCAGCATGGAGGAGCATGCGCAAGGGCCGTTGCTGAGTGAACTGGAAGAAATCCTCCCGGCCGAGTTCGCGGGGCGCATCAAGCGCTTGGGCATCGTCAACGCGATGGACGATGAACATTTTGCCGCAGCCGTCAAAGCAACTGGTCGCAAGAAGCTCATCATTGCCGGCGTAACCAATGATGTCTGCACCGTCTACCCGGCACTTTCGCTGGTCCGTGACGGCTTCGAAGTACAGGTTGTCGCCGACGCGGGCGCGTCGCCAACCGCAATGGCTGATGACATCGCGCTGCGCCGGATGGACAAGGCTGGGGTAACGCTGACCACCACCAACCAGCTGATTGCCGAACTGGCCGGGAGCTGGGCAACGCCTGAAGGCGGTCAGTTGGTACAGGTGCTCATGGAGTCGTTCAGCGGCTGAGTGAGCCCCAGTCACAGTACCCCGCAAGGCGCGGGGTACTTCTTTCTCACCGCAGCGGACCTCACACTCATCACCACCCACCAAGGCTGTCAGCCAAGCGCTCAAGAACAACTTGCTCGACCGCGTGCGACGCATTTGGCCAGCGCTCTGGCAAGTGGCTGTAATACTTGGGATCGCGTTATCGGCTGATTGAACCACCGCGTGCTGCGGCGGTTCGCTTCGTAGCAGCTGTTCTCACCGCACGAACTTCCGTTGTTACGACGCCCTGTCGATGCTTCTAACCACCCGGCACTGCATGGCGTGCGGGTTTAGAGAGGGGTCGACATCGGTGACGGCTTTTCGCAATCGCGCGGTTTCAGGGTCCTGAGTAAAACCTTCAAAGTCATCTTCGCTCTCCCATTGCGCGTAGTTGAGTACCGCCTTCCCATCGAGACTTGCATGGAAGGTTGAGGAGACGAAGCCCGGCCTGTATCGCACCCATCGCTCAACCTCGGCAGCAATGGCTTCAATCAGCACTAGCTGCTTGTCGGCGGTTACATCAAAGCGTACCACCTGGGTGAATATGTCGTTTTCCTCAATTTTTGCCATGAGATATTCCTTGTCGCCGGCTTCTTGGATGACGAGTTGTTCAAAGCGCTCTAGTTATTTCTTTCGATATGCGAACGGCCGAGTGGTTCGCTCCGGCTCTGATTCGACATGCCAAAACCTCCACCGTTGTCCAGGATAATCGGTAGGGCCAAGCCGCTCAGTCGCTGGCATCGACTGCAACCACCTGCCAGCTGTCATCCGGGTCAAAGCGCTGCATGGCCTTGGCCAGCTTGTCGCCCTGCGGCCCCAGGTCTTTCTCGAACACCTGGCCGTCGTGGCTGACCATGAAGCTCATCACCCCGGTGTCGGCATACCTTGCAGGCCAGGCGACCATGGCGAAGCCACGGCTCATCTGCGTGCCGATCAGGTAGCTGTAGGCACCGCCCGGGGCCGACGGGCCCTGGGCGTCGAGGATGCGGAAGTGATAGCCGTACCAGTCGTCACCCACTGCATCCTGGCCGAACAGCGGGCCTAACGGGCTGACCTGGCCGTCCGCCTCGCCCTCCCAGTACAAGCCGTCGTGCTTGCCGGGGGTGCTGAAGATCTGTTGGGCGTACTCCAGGGCACCGTTGCCGTTGCGGTCTTGCGAGGCGTATTCCATCTGCGCATCGTGGTAGGCAAGCAGCGACTGCACGGCCGCCAGCTCATCGCGGCCGATGCGCCGTGCACGGATCTCGGCGCTGCCAGCCTTGAGGTCGAAGCGCCAGCCGCTGGCACTCTGTGCCAACGGAATCGGCAAGGTCCAGTGCTCGCTGCCTACCGCCAGTACCGCCTGGCGATCACCTTTCTGTTCGACCTGATGCTGCTGGTGGTACTGCTGCAGGAAGGCATCGACGTCGCTGCGCTGCACGCCTTCGCGAGGGATGTAGGTGCGCCAGTCGTCACCGAGCAACTGCGCCAGGCGCGCCTGGTCGGCATGCTCCGTGCCCAACGCCTGGACGAAGGCTTCGACGGCCTTTTCAGGTGTCGGGAATGCCTGCTGAGCGGCGGCCAGGCTTGACCCTGCGCTGCCCAGGGCAACCAGGCAAACCGTGAGGATTGTCCTGTTCATCGCCGGCCTCCTCCGCCGCCGCGGCGCATGGGCGCGCTGGGCCGGGAGATGGCGTGCCCCGCCGCGCGCGATGCATTCGGCCGTTGGGCGAGCGTCTGGCTGGTGCGGCCGCGATCGGCCAGGGCCGTGGTACGCGCTGGTGAGCGTACGCCCTCGAAGGCATTGTCGCGCGCCCTGCCGGCACTGTTGTTCGGCCTGTTCTGCAGCGTCTGGCGGGCCTGCGGATTGTCGCGGTTGCTTCTGGCCTGCGGCTGGCGGTCGGTGGCACGCGGGCGGTTGGCCTGGGCTTCGCGCACCTGTTCACGGGCCTGGCGGTTGCTGGTGGCCGGCCGTTCGATGCCCGCCTTATCCATTGACGCGCGGGCGCGGTCGCGGGCCTGGGCGCGCTGGGCGTCGTCGCCTCGGAACGCCGCACGCTGGCTAGCCCCGTCAAGTTGTCGCCCATATTGCTGGCGGCTGCGGTTGTCGCGGTACGGCACGCCATCACGGTGCACGGCGTTGTGCTGCCAGGTGTTCTGGTTGTTGCCGATGCGGTTGTTCACGTTGATGTTGTTGTAGCGGTTGACGTCGATATCGATGTCGTTGCGCCCCCAATCGCAATCGCCCCACAACGAATTGACGATTGCCACACCGGTGCCAAAGGCCAGCCCGGCCATCAGCGCCGTCCCCGCGTAATACAGCGGCGACGGCGGGTAATACACCGGCGGCGAAGCCGGGTAGGCCCAGGTGCCGTAGCTGGTGGTCGGGTTGTAGGTGGGCACGTAGACCACCTGCGGGTCGGCCGGCTGGATGATGATGGTGCTGGCCGGCGCACTGCTGGCAGTCGAAGCCGGGGCAGCCTGCACCGTGACGTTCTGGTACTGGTTGCTTTGCAGGTTGCCTGCCGCCTTCGCTTGCTGGCGCAAACGCTGCACGGCGCCCATCACATCATCGGGCTGGGCCAGGAAGGCATCCCCCAGGCGCTGCACCCAGACCGGGTCCTGCCCGAGCACCACCAGCACCTGCGGGAACGCTACCAACGCCTGAACGCTAGGGTCCCAGGGCTGTTTGGCGACTTGCTTGACGGCATCATCGCCCTGGGCCTTGGGGTTGGCCTTGGACCAGGTCACCGCTTCGGCCACTTCCCCGGGGTAGGTGGCGGCCATCAGCACCTGCGCCAGCAGTGCATCGGGGTACAACGCGATGGGCGCGAGCATCTGGTCGAGCTGTTCCTGATTGAACACCGCCTGTTTGGCCGACTGTGCTTCAGCGGCCGAGGGCGCAGGTGCGGGAGGCGATTCGCCCTGGGCAAAACCCGACGCAGCGCTCAGGCAGAGCACCGCCGACACGATACATAGCAATGGCATGCGCATCACAGTTCCCTCGGGGTGAAGCTGCGTGGGGTGTAAGCCTAGCAAAGGCTGCGTGTTGCACACCGTACTTGCCAGCATCAATAGTCACTATCGAGAGGGGCAATTTCTACTGATCGCGCTCACCCAATAACCTAGCTCCATCGATTCGCCACTTGCCCCCGTACTCTGGAGCTTCCAATGAACACCACGGCCCGCCTGCTGCTCGCTGCCCTGACCGCCACTGGCATTGCCGTGCTCAGCGGTTGCACCAGCCACCCCGAACTGCGCCCTTACACCGCCGAGGAAAACCGCCAGCTGCAACTCGAAGCCATTCAGCGCCAAGCCCTGTCGCTGGATGAATACGAACTGCGCAAGCGCGTGATCCTGCGCGCGGCAAGCCCGCAAGTGGTGACCGAGGTGGTCGAGACGCAACCAGGGTTCAGTGGCTGAGTTGAAAGACGTGCGGGGCGCTCTATCATGGTGGCTGCCGGGCTGAACCCTTCAGCCCTTACCACCGAGGTTGCCAATGATCGACCACCTGGACCATCTGGTGCTGACTACCGTCGACGTGCAAGCCTGCACCGACTTTTATACCCGAGTAATGGGCATGCAGCTGGAAACCTTCGGCGCCGGCCGCCTGGCCTTTCGATACGGCAACCAGAAAATCAACGTGCATGTGCGCGGCCATGAGTTCGAGCCCAAAGCCCACCTGCCCGTGCCTGGGGCACTCGACCTGTGCTTCATCGCCAGCGTCAGCCTGGAGGCGGTGATCGCCCACCTGGAGCAGGCGCAATGGCCCATCATCGAGGGGCCTGTCAAGCGCACCGGGGCGACCGGGCCGATCCTGTCGGTCTACGTGCGGGACCCGGACCTCAACCTGATCGAGATTTCCCAACCCCTTCAATGAGTGCCATGTAGTTTTCCCTGCTCGGCAACACGGGTATCCTGTGCCGCTCAAGAGCAAGCCTTCCAGGACGGTGACCATGATCAGGCCCCTTCTGTTGTTGAGTGTGGCCCTGCTGTTCAGCCAGGCGCTGCAGGCGCAGCAGATCCAGCGCCAACTGGGCGATTTCGACTTCAAGCTCGGCACCACGCCTTCACGCAGCATGGCCCAAGGGCTGATCTCGCCGAGCGCGGTCGGCGCCTTCCACGGCGGCCTGGACCTCAGCCATCCCAGCGGCTGGTACCTCGGCCAATATGCGCCGAGCATGGGTGTAACGCCCGATTCCACCCTGCGCCTGGACAGCTACCTGGGCTACAAGGACCATTTCGACAGCACCTTGGGTTACGAAGTGGGCCTGATCCACTACAGCCAGCCCAATATCGCCGGGCCCGACAGCTATGCCCTGTATGGCGGCATATCGATCATGGGCAGCCGCATCGGCGGCGCCTGGCGGGACAACCCGGACAACCGCACCGGTACCCTGTTCGCCGACTTCGGCCAGTTGCCGTTGCTCGATGCCGACTTCACCGTCAAGCTCGCTCACCATCGCCTGGGCACCCCCTTCACCATCGGTGACGGCAGCCAGGTGAACGGGTTTTCGGACTGGTCGCTGGAGCTGTCGCGGCCTTGGCTTGGCATCGACCTCAACCTGATCTACAGCAACTCCAACCTCAGCGGTGGTGGCTGTGATGCCTACGCGGGCATCAACACCTACTGCGACAGCATGGTCACGCTCAAGGCGCAGCGCAGCTTCTTTTAGCCTGCGGGGGCATGGCGTCAGATCCCTCCCCCCGCCAGCAACTCTGTCATCACTTCGGCCAGCGCCTTGATCATCACGTCCGCCGTCGGCCGGTGGAGGATGACGATTTCGTAACTGTCCACCTCCGGCAACCCCTGCTGCTGCCCCATTACCCGATGTTCACGGGTGGCAGCGCGCGGTGGCAGCAGGCTGATGCCCATGCCATCGGCCACTGCCGCCTGGATACCGCTGAGGCTGGAGCTGGTGAAACTGATGCGCCAGCGCCGGCCCATGCCTTCGATGGCGCTGATCATGTCTTCGCGGTACAGCCCACGTGGCGGGAAGGTCACCAGCGGGATCGGGTCGAGCTCGAAGGACGGCATGCGCGCGCTGTCGATCCATTGCAGGCGCTCGGGCCAGCAGGCGACGCCTTCGCGGGTATTGCGCCGCTGCTTGAGCAGCACCAGGTCGAGTTCACCGTTGTCGTAGGCCTGGCTGAGGTCGCGACACAGGCCGCTGGTGACTTCCAGCTTGACCTGCGGGTGCAGCCGGCTGAAGGCCGACAACGCATTGGTGGTGCGCCCACCGACAAAGTCTTCCGGCACGCCCAGGCGCACGGTAACGCCGACCATGGCCCCGGCCAGCGCTTCGAGCATCTGGTCGTTCAGCGCCAGCATGTGCCGGGCATAGCCGAGCAAGGTCTGGCCGGCGTCGGTAGGCAGCACGTCGCGGTTGCCTCGCACCAGCAAGCGGTGGCCGACCATGTCTTCCAGGCGCCGGACTTTCTGGCTGATGGTCGACTGGGTCGAGTGCAGGCGTGCAGCGGCAGTGGTGAAGCTGCCGCAATCGGCCACCACGACAATGGCGCGCAGCAGGTCTAGGTCGAACAGGGCTCTATTCGATTTCACGCTGATGGACATCTGGGTATTCAACTAATGGATGGCAGAGCTGACTTCTACCACGGCTAATCACCGAGTGCCACGCCTTCGCGGCGCGGGTCGGCGCCACCCGCCCACCCTGTGGCAGTGCGCTGGATGATCTGCATGCCACTGGTCATGGGCATGGGCGTGACCTCATGGCCCCAGGCTGCCAGTTGGCGGATCAACGCCTGGCTGGTCAACCCGGCTTCCACTTCGGTACCGGCGTTGCGGCTGCCAAAGTTCGGCAGGTTGCTGGCCTGCTGCGGGTCGAGCCGCCAGTCCAGCAGGCCGACCAGCGCCTTGTTCACGTAGCCGATGATCTGTGAACCACCCGGCGATCCGAGGCTGGCGACCAGCTCGCCCGAGCCAGGCGCAAACACCAAGGTTGGCGCCATGGCGGACAGCGGGCGCTTGCCAGGCTGCACTCGGTTGGCCACGGGCTTGCCGTTTTCCTGCGGGATGAAGGAAAAGTCAGTGAGCTGGTTGTTCAGCAGGAAGCCCCTGACCATCAGGTGCGAGCCGAACGCCGCCTCCACCGACGTGGTCATGGCCAGGGCCTGGCCGCTGTCGTCCACGGCCGAGAGGTGTGAGGTGGAAATGCGCAACGGTGAGCGGTCGGGGGCCAAGGCAAGGTCCGCGCCCTGTGGCTTGCCTGGGCGCGCGTACTTCATGCTGAAGTCACCGACCTGCTTGGCGCGCTCGGCCAGGTAGGCAGGAGCAGTCAACGCCTTGAGCGGAACCGGCACGTAGTCGGTGTCGGCCAGGTACTGGGCGCGGTCGGCGTAGGCTAGCCGCTCGGCTTCGGCGATCAGGTGGACTGCCAGTGGGGCCGGCTCCAGGCCTGCCACGGACGACGTGATGCGCGGTGGCATGGTTGCCAGGTCGCGCGGCGGGTGGCTGCGCTGCAGTGCGTCAAGGATGCCCAAGGTCTGCAGCACGGCCACCCCGCCCGAGGACGGCGGCGGCATGCCGCAGACTTGCCAGGCTTTGTAAGGGCCGCACAGCGGTGTGCGCTCCCGGGCCTGGTACTGGCGCAAGTCCTGCATCGACAGTTGCCCGGCATTGGCGTGGCTGCGCACCTGGGCCACCATGGCCTCGGCGATGTCACCGGTGTAGAACGCGTCGACACCCTGCGCTGCGATGCGCTCGAAGGTTTGCGCAAGCTCCGGGTTGCGCAACAACGTGCCCACTGCCAGAGGCCGGCCCTGGCCATCGAGGAAATACCGGGCCATTGCCGGTGAGCCGGCAATGAAAGGGTCACCGGCCACCAGAGTGTGCAAGCGCTGCGAAACCGGGAAACCCTTGCGCGCCAGGGCGATGGCCGGGGCAAACAGCTCACTCCACGGCAGCTTGCCATGCTGGTCGTGGGCCAGCTTGAGGGCGCGCAGCACGCCGGGCACGCCCACCGAGCGCCCACCGATCTGTGCGTCCCTGAACGGCATCGGTGTGCCGTCCGGTTGCAGGAACAACTTTTCCGTTACCCTCGCCGGCGCCGTTTCGCGGCCGTCGTACGCCTGCACACGCTGGCCATCCCAGTACAGGATGAACCCTCCGCCACCAATGCCGCTGGATTGCGGCTCGACCAGGGTGAGCACCATCTGCATGGCGATTGCCGCATCGATGGCGCTGCCGCCGGCCCGCAGCATGGCCCGCCCGGCCTCGCTGGCCAAGGGGTTGGCGGCGGCGACCATATGGCGGGTGGCGTGCACGGGTTGCAGGCCGCTGCGGTAGCCGGATTGCAGCTCGGGGGGTGCGGGGAGCAGTTGGTCGGCAGAGGCGTATTGGGTGGCGAGGGCCAGGGACATGGTGCAGATGAGGTGGGTCGGGAATGGCATTGGGGGTGTCCTTTCGAAGTGCATGACGCGGGGCTTTTGGCGCGCTTGAGATCGAGCGCCGCCCGCGCGGCGCATCGCGGGCAAGCCCGCTCCTACATTTATTGCAACCTGCCGTTCCAGTCAGGCCATGGTTGTTCGCCTTGGCGCATGACTTAAGTCAGGCGAGGCGGCAGCAGCGCCAGCCGAAAAACCTCGTCGAGCCTCCAAGGCTGACAACTATGGCCTATCAGGCCATGGCACGTTGCAACAAATGTGGGAGCGGGCTTGCCCCGCGAAGCGCCGCGCGGGCGGCGCTCGATCTCAAGGGCGCTGAAGATCTCAAGGCAAGCGCTTCGCGATGCGCCGCGCGGGCGGCGCTCGATCTCAAGCGCGCCAAAAACCTCCCGGCATGCACCTATACACCCTTACACCACCTCCTCAAACGGCAACCCCACATAGTTCTCGGCAATGTTCACCAACCCCGCCTCGGACGACAGGAAGTACTCCCGATCCGCTTCCTGCATCTTCTGGTCCCAGGCATCCTTGTGCTCACCGAAGTCATGCAGCAACTGGGTCATGAACCAGCTGAACCGCTCGCCTTTCCATACCCGGCGCAGCGCCAGCGGTGAATACTGCTGCAGCAGGTCGGTACGCCCCTCGCGGTAAACCTTGACCAGGATCCGATACAGGTAATTGACATCCGAGGCCGCCAGGTTGAGGCCCTTGGCGCCGGTGGGCGGCACGATGTGCGCGGCGTCGCCGACCAGGAACAGGTTGCCATACTGCATCGGCTCGACCACCTGGCTGCGCAATGGCGCGATGCTCTTTTCCAGCGCCGGGCCAGTCACCAGGCGCCCCGCCACATCCTCGGGCAACCGGGCCTTGAGCTCACCCCAGAAACGCTCGTCCGGCCAGTCCTCCACCCGTTCCTCCAGCGGTACCTGCAGGTAGTAGCGGCTGCGCGTCTGCGAGCGCTGGCTGCACAGCACGAAGCCGCGCTCATGGTGGGCGTAGATCAGTTCATGGTTGACCGGCGGGGTGTCGGACAACAGGCCCAGCCAGCCGAACGGGTAGACGCGCTCGTAATGCTTGAGCACGCCTTGCGGGATGCTCTGCCGGGAAACACCGTGGAAGCCGTCGCAACCGGCAATGTAATCACAGTCCAGGCGGTGGGTTTGCCCGTCCTTCTCGAACGTGACATAGGGCCGTTCGCCCTTCAGTTCGTGTGGCTGGACATTGCTGGCGGCATAGATGATCGGCGCGCCGCTGGCCTCGCGTGCCTGCATCAGGTCGCGGGTAACTTCGGTCTGGCCGTAGACCATGACCGTCTTGCCACCGGTCAGGCCCTTGAGGTCCAAGCGCTGGCGCCGGCCGCCGATCAGCAACTCGACACCTTCATGGACCAGCCCTTCGTGGTCCATGCGCTGGGAAACACCCGCTTCACGCAGCAGGTCTACGGTACCTTGCTCAAGCACCCCGGCACGGATGCGGCCGAGCACGTATTCAGCGGTTTGGCGTTCGAGAATGACCGTGTCGATTCCAGCCTTGTAAAGCAATTGGCCAAGCAGCAGGCCGGACGGACCAGCCCCGATGATTGCAACCTGAGTTTTCATTGTTGTTGTCTCGTGCTATTAGGGTTCGCACTTGCATTTTTACTGGCAACTCTGGCCAATTAAGTGTGCTATCCCATGCAAAACCTGCACTTTTATAAAAAGTGTTCGATAAACGGACAGGCGTTACCAGCATGAAATCCACCCTCCCCGGCGTACCGTTGTTCCAGCTCTATGGCGAAAACCAGGCCTGGCCCGGTACCGACCTGCTGCATTGCGAGTCGATCCCCGCGCGCAGCCGCTTGCACCATTGGGAGATCAAGCCGCACCAGCACGCCGAGCTGTTCCAGTTGCTGTATGTGCAGCGTGGCCAGGCCCAGGTGGAGATCGAGGGCGTGCGCAGCGTCGTCGACGAGGCCGCAATCCAGGTGGTGCCGCCGCTGACCGTGCACGGCTTTCGCTTCAGCGCCGACATCCAGGGCCATGTGCTGACTTTCGGTACGGCCTTGGTGGCCGACCTGGAGCAACGCCTGGGCGCGCCGCTGAGCGTATTGACGAAGGCTGCGTGTTACCCGCTGGGCAAGGACCGCGTGCGGCTGCGCAACCTGATCGAGACGCTGCAGCAGGAATACCAGGGCCACGAGCCGGCACGGGTAACCCTGCTCGAAGCCCTGGTGACCGCGCTGATGGTGTGGATCAGCCGCCGGCAGCAACTGGGCCAGGCGCCGCGTAACCGCGATGAGCGTGACCGGCAGCTCCTGGGGCAATACCTGCGCCTGGTCGAGGCGCACTACCGTGAGCATTTGTCGGTGGAAGATTTTGCCGCCCGGATGAACATCCAGAGCCTGCAGCTCAACCAGCTGTGCCGGGCATTGAGCGGGCAGACCGCACTGCAAGTGGTGCATCAACGGCTGTTGCTGGAGGCCCGGCGCAACCTGATCTACACACGCATGAGCATCGGGCAGCTGTCGGACAGCCTGGGGTTCAGTGACCCGACCTACTTTGCGCGGTTCTTCAAACGCCTGAGCGGGCAGACGCCCAATGGCTATCGGCGTTCAGTGCAGCCTGAATGATTGGCGGTAGCCCGAAGAGGCCGGTGAACAAGCACATCTCCACCGCCCTGCTTGACGTATACGTCAACCTGCATTCAGGATACTGGCATACCCCACGCCGAGCCCAAGCATGAGTAGCCAGACCTACAGCATCTCCGACCTTTCCCGCGAGCTGGACATCACCACCCGCGCCATTCGCTTTTACGAGGAACAGGGCCTGCTGAGCCCGGAGCGGCGCGGCCTGGAGCGCATCTATTCGGCACGCGACAAGGTCAGCCTGAAGCTGATCCTGCGTGGCAAGCGCATCGGCTTCTCACTGGCCGAATGCCGTGAACTGATCGAACTGTACGACCCCACCAGCGGCAACCTCAAGCAGCTCAACAGCATGTTGGGGAAGATCGCCGAGCGTCGCGCCCAGCTTGAACAACAAATGCTCGACATCCACCAGATGCAACTGGAGCTGGACACCGCCCAGGAACGCTGCGAACAAGCCCTGGCCGCCACCTTGAACAATAACGACAACCGTTGACCCGCCACAGGAACCCCGCCATGCCTTTGCCCGAAAAAGTCCGCCTGGTCGAAGTCGGCCCCCGCGACGGCCTGCAGAATGAAGCCCAGCCCATCAGCGTCGCCGACAAGGTGCGGCTGGTCGACGACCTGACCGACGCTGGCCTGGCCTACATCGAAGTCGGCAGTTTCGTCTCGCCCAAATGGGTGCCGCAGATGGCCGGCTCTGCCGAAGTGTTCGCCGGCATCCAGCAGCGCCCAGGCGTTACCTATGCGGCCCTGGCGCCCAACCTGCGTGGCTTCGAGGACGCCCTGGCGGCGGGGGTGAAGGAAGTGGCCGTATTCGCCGCCGCTTCCGAGGCGTTTTCCCAGCGCAACATCAATTGCTCGATCAGCGACAGCCTGAAGCGCTTCGAGCCGATCATGGAAGCCGCGCGCAGCCACGGCGTGCGGGTGCGCGGTTACGTTTCCTGCGTGCTGGGCTGCCCGTATGAAGGCAAGGTCAGTGCCGAACAGGTCGCCCCGGTGGCCAAGGCCCTGCATGAGATGGGCTGCTACGAGGTATCGCTGGGCGACACCATCGGCACGGGCACCGCAGGTGATACCCGGCGGCTTTTCGAGGTGGTCTCGGCCGTGGTGCCGCGTGCGCAACTGGCCGGGCATTTCCACGACACCTACGGGCAGGCGCTGGCCAATGTGTACGCCAGCCTGCTCGAAGGCATCAGTGTGTTCGACAGTTCGGTGGCCGGGCTGGGGGGCTGCCCTTACGCCAAAGGCGCCACGGGCAACATCGCCAGCGAAGACGTGGTGTACCTGCTGCACGGCATGGGGATCGAAACCGGTATCGACCTCGACCGGCTGATCGCGGCCGGGCAACGCATCAGCGGCGTACTGGGCCGGGCCAATGGTTCGCGCGTGGCGCGGGCACGCAGCGCGCACTAGGGTTCACACGCCTGTCACATCTGTGTGGGTGGAGTGTTACCGCCCCCACAGGCTCCAGCAAAAAATCGGGTAACAGGGAAACAATTCGACAGAATTTCAGGTGGCCCGTTTTTCCATTTTCGATCAAGCCTTTGATTTTAAAGGATTTTCTAAAGTTGGCACGGCACCTGCTATATCTTTGGTACAACAACAACAAAAAACGTGACACCCAATAAAAACAACATGTACCGGCTCTGACATAACAAAAACAACACGGCAGAGGCGCAGCAAGCAGATCTTTTTGAAGTAGGCAGGTTTTTCAGGGGTTCGCCCCCGCGAGCTGGCACAGAACAATAAAACTACCTCAAGGTAGCGGCAGTCAGCATCGGATCCTCAGGATGAAAGCAGGTCAGCGCTCAAAAAAATACGTTTGCTCTTGACCCCGGGTGGGGGTCGCTCGCAACACCAGGACAGGCTTACAAAAACAACAAAAGGCCGGTCTCAATAATAAGAAAAGAGCAGGCAACAACGCTTTGAGGGGAGCTTCGGCTCCCCTCAGTGCTTCCCGCTCCCCTCCTCTCTCTGCTTCTCTTCGTTCTCCCTTTCTACCTTGTCCACAACCAACGGCATCGTTGCCAGCACCAGCAATGCCATCAGCGTGCTGATCAGGGCAGTCGCCTCGCGCCCCATACCCGCCGCCGTGCCGATCGCAGCCGTCATCCACAGCCCGGCAGCGGTGGTCAGGCCTTTGACATGGCTGGGATCCCGACCGTTACCTTTGAGAATGGTACCCGCGCCGAGAAAGCCGATGCCCGCGACGATGCCCTGGACCACCCGGCTCAGCGCCTGATCGTCGGCCCCGGCCATGCTGGGCGCCAACACGAAAAGCGCGGCCCCCATGGACACCAGCATGTGCGTGCGCACACCGGCAGATTTACCTTTGTGCTCGCGTTCGAAGCCCAGCACAGCGCCCAGCACCGCTGCCATCAACAGGCGCAGGAGGATGCGCGTGACTTCCTGTTCGTCAGTGATGTCGGCGAATTCCGCCTGGATGGTTTGCCAGATGACGTCCATGGGTGAGTACTCATGTGTTGCCCGCGAAAAGGCCGATACAGGCACCTGGATGGTTGACCCCTGCACATCAGGCAAAGTGCCCGCCCGGCCGAATAATGCAGCAACCCTGCATGGCCTGCGGTCACAACTGTTGACCGCACCCCGGAGGAGCCACCCCATGCCCATCGAAATCGAAGAAAGCACCCGCCGTTGCACGCTCATTGGCGAAGACCTGCGCATCGAAGGCGAAGGCCCGGACATTGAGATCATCACCGATGAACAACTGCACATGTCCGTGGCGCTGCTGGCCGGTCAGCGTGTACCGATTACCGAAAGCGAAGCCGACGCGCTGACTGTAGCCGGTGCGGTGGATAGCCGCAGGCATCTGAAAGCCAGCGTTCCAGGCTCGGTGATTTAAGGCTTCAGCAACATTTGGCGGCAATCTGATACGGTTTTAATGGTGAAATCTGAGCCTGTGCTGGAAACAGCTCGGCGCTCATAGTGCTCATGCCTGATCGAGGCGCGATGAGCACCGAAGCCATGAACGACCGAATCGAAGTCATCGAACTGGCCGCCCCCAAGCGGCCTGCCGTCAGCGGTATCCATACCCGCAGTTTCACGGGCCTGTACCGCAACCTGCGCATTGGCTTCGCCGGCCTGCTGTTCATGCTGTTCTTCGGGACTGCCTGGCTCGACTGGAACGGCCGGCAGGCCGTGCTGTGGGACTTGTCGAGCAGCAAGTTCCACATCTTCGGCGCCACCTTCTGGCCGCAAGACTTCATCCTGCTGTCGGCACTGCTGATCATCTGCGCGTTCGGCCTGTTTGCCATCACTGTGTACGCCGGCCGTGTGTGGTGCGGCTACAGTTGCCCGCAAAGCGTGTGGACCTGGCTGTTCATGTGGTGCGAAAAAGTCACTGAAGGCGACCGCAACCAACGCATCAAACTGGCCGCCGCGCCCTGGGGCCTGAACAAGCTGGCGCGCCGTACGTTCAAGCACAGCTTGTGGCTGGCGATTGGTGTGCTCACGGGGCTGACCTTCGTCGGCTACTTCACACCCATCCGCCCACTGGCCCAAGCGCTGTTCAGCCTGCAACTGGGCGGCGTGGCGTTGTTCTGGGTCGTGTTCTTCACCGCTGCCACCTACATCAACGCAGGCTTGCTGCGCGAGGCGGTGTGCCTGCACATGTGCCCTTATGCGCGCTTCCAGAGCGTGATGTTCGACAAGGACACCTTGGCCGTGGCCTACGACCCGCGCCGCGGCGAATCACGCGGCCCACGCAAAAAGGGCAGCGACGCGCGCGCGCAAGGCCTGGGCGATTGTATCGACTGCACCTTGTGCGTGCAGGTCTGCCCCACCGGCATCGACATCCGCCAAGGCCTGCAGATGGCCTGCATCGGCTGCGCCGCCTGTATCGATGCCTGCGACAACGTGATGGCCAAGATGGGTTACCCGCGCGGCCTGATCGGTTACAAGTCCGAGCACAGCCTGCAAGGCGGCACCACGCACTGGCTGCGGCCGCGGCTGGTGGGTTATGCGGTGGCCTTGCTGGTGATGATCGGTGCGCTGGTGGCGGCCTTGCAGTTGCGCCCGATGGTGTCGCTGGATGTGATCAAGGACCGTGGCCTGTTCCGTGAGAACGCCCTCGGCCAGATCGAGAACATCTACTTGCTCAAGGTCATCAACAAGACCGAGCAAAGCCAGCGCTATCATCTGCGCCTGCTGGACGCCGACGGCTTCGAGCTGCATGGCAAGGCCGAATTCGTCATCCCCGCCGGCGAGATGAGCGAACTGCCGGTGTCGGTGGCCATGCTTGCCGAGCGCCCCGCCAGCAGCTCGCAGGCACTGGCCTTTGAAATCCAGGACAGCGATCAACCGGCGATCCGCAGCGTGGCGCACAGCCGCTTCGTCGCACCGGTCAACCGCTGATCCCTTACACTCACTGTTCACCTTGCTTGCCGAGCCCCCATGAAACGCTACGAACGCTTTGCCGACGACATTGCCGAACTGATCCGCTCCGGGGTGCTCGGCCCCGGCCAGCGCGTGCCTTCGGTACGCTATGCCAGCCAGGCCCACGGGGTCAGCCCATCGACGGTGTTCCAGGCTTACTACCTGCTGGAGCGCCGCGGGCTGATCCGTGCACGGCCGCGCTCGGGCTATTTCGTCAACGCCCATGCGCCGCGCCAGTTCAGCGAACCGCAACCGCTGGAGCCGCTGAGCGAATCGACCGACGTGGATGTCAGCGCGCTGGTGTTTTCCATTCTCGAATCGATCAAGGACCCGAACACCGTGCCGTTCGGCTCGGCCTTCCCCAGCCCCGAACTGTTCCCGCTGCAGCGCCTGTCGCGCTCGCTGGCCAGCGCCAGCCGGGCCATGGACCCGCGCATGGTGGTCACCGACCTGTCGCCGGGCAACCCGCAGTTGCGGCGGCAGATCGCCCTGCGCTACATGGTCGGCGGGCTGATGTTGCCGATGGAAGAATTGCTGATCACCAACGGCGCACTGGAAGCGCTGAACCTGTGCCTGCAGGCGGTCACCGAGCCTGGCGACCTGGTGGCAATCGAGGCGCCGGCCTTCTACGCCTGCCTGCAGGTGCTCGAGCGGCTCAAGCTCAAGGCGGTGGAGATCCCGGTGCACCCGCGCGAAGGCATGGACCTGGCCGCGCTCGCCCAGACGCTGGACAAGCACCCGATCAAGGCCGTGTGGTGCATGACCAACTTCCAGAACCCGGTAGGTGCGAGCATGCCCGAGGCGAAGAAACAGGCGTTGGTCGAGCTGCTGCGGCGCCACCAGGTGCCGCTGATCGAGGACGATGTGTACGCCGAGCTGTACTACTCGCAACAGGCGCCCAAGCCGGCCAAGGCCTTCGACACCCAAGGCCTGGTGATGCATTGCGGTTCGTTCGCCAAGAGCCTGGCGCCCGGCTACCGCATCGGCTGGGTAGCCGCCGGGCGCTTCGCGCAGAAAATCGAACGGCTCAAACTGATGACCTCGCTGTGCGCGTCGATGCCGGCCCAGGCCGCCATCGCCGACTACCTGCAACACGGCGGCTACGACCGCCACCTGCGCAAGCTGCGCTACGCCCTGGAAGGGCAACAAGCCAACATGCTCGCCGCCATCGCCAACTATTTCCCGCCGCAGACGCGGGTCAGCCAGCCATCCGGCGGTTACTTCCTGTGGCTGGAGTTGCCCGAGCAGATGGATGCGCTGAAACTGTTCCACATGGCCCTGGCCCAGGGCATCAGCATCGCACCGGGGCCGATTTTCTCACCCACCCGACGCTTCGGTAACTGCATCCGCCTGAACTACGGCAGCCCCTGGCATGACGATGCCGAGCGTGCCATGGAGACCTTGGGGCGCATCGTGCGATCGTTCTAGCCGCCACCGGGGCGCACAGGCTAAAGTTGTGCACTGCTCTGTGCCGGACGCCCCAATGCCCCACCGCGAATTGCAGCAACTGCGCCAGCAGGTCGAAGCCCTGCAACGGCGCAATGCCGAGCTTGAGTCAGCCCAGGCACACCAGCAGGCGCTGGGTAGTGACCTGTTCCGCTCTCTGTTCGACACCATGGACGAAGGCTTCTGCGTCATCGAGTTCTTCGACGGCCCGCATGGGCCGCTCAGTGACTATGTTCACGTCATGGCCAATGCGGCCTATGCCAAGCATGCCGGGATCCCGAACGTGGTGGGGCAGAAGCTGCGCGAGATGGTCCCCGACGAGGCCGACGACTGGGTGGCGCGTTACGGCGCCGTGCTGCGTACCGGCGAACCTCTGCAGTTCGAACAGGAGCTGATTGCCACCGGCCACGTGCTTGCCGTTTCGACGTTTCGCGTTGAACCACCCGAGCGGCGCCAGGTGGCCGTGTTGTTCCAGGATATGACGGAACGGCGCAAGGCCGAGCATGCGCTGCAACGGCTCAACGAAGAACTCGAACAGCGTGTCAGCGAAGCGCTGGCCGAGCGTCGGTTGTTCGCCGAGTTGGTCGACCACAGCGTGGCCAATGTGCATGTGATCGATAAGCGCATGCGTTGGCTGGCAGTCAATCGCCAGGCACAGGAGGACTTTCACCAGCTGTACGGGCGCATGCCGGACGTCGGCGACCACATGCCCGCGCTGATGGGTGAAGATTCGCCGGACTACTGCCTGATACTGCCGCTGTGGCAACGCGCGCTGGCCGGTGAGCAGTTCACCACATCCGGGGCCTTTGGCCAGGCACCGAACCGGCGTCACTTCGAGTTACGCTTCAATGCCTTGCTCACCCCCGAGGGCACTGTTCAGGGAGCCTACCTGTTCGCCTATGACATCAGCGAGCGTGTGCAGGAGCAGCAACGCCTGGCCAAGGCCGAACAGGCGCTGCGCCAGGCGCAGAAGATGGAGGCTGTGGGCCAGCTGAGCGGCGGTATCGCCCACGACTTCAACAACCTGCTGGGGAGCATTCTCAACGCTCAGGAATTGATGCACCAACGCCTGGCCCAGGCCCGTTACGAGGAGTTGGCCCATTTGCTGGACCTGTCCAGCGACTCCGCGCAACGGGCCTCGTCGCTGGTACACCGGCTACTGGCCTTCTCGCGTCAGCAGACCTTGCAACCGCTCGCGACCCAGGTCACCGCGCTTGTCAGCGGCATGGAAGACCTGATCCGCCGCACCATTGGCCCATCCATCACACTGCGCAGCCACTTCGCGAGCGAACTGTGGCCCACCTTCATCGACCCTCCGCAACTGGAAAGTGCGCTGCTCAACCTGTGCATCAATGCCCGCGATGCGCTGCCAGCCGGCGGCACGGTCGATATCCTGGGTGAGAATATCGTGCTGGACCCTGAGCTCGCGCAACCGCTGGATCTCCCGCCCGGGGACTATGTACGCCTGAGCGTGGTCGACAACGGCTGCGGCATGAGCGCCGAGGTGGCAGCGCGGGCCTTTGACCCCTTCTTCTCGACCAAACCCATGGGCCATGGCACGGGCCTCGGGCTCTCGATGACCTACGGTTTCGTCCGCCAGTCGGGGGGCAAGTGCGTCTGCTCTCCACGCCTGGCGAAGGCACTCGGATCACGCTGTACCTTCCGCGTCACCCTGAGCAGCCCCAGGTGCCGGCCAGCGCGCCCAGACGGGCATTGCTGGACAGCCGCCGCGCCAGCGGCCAACGCATCCTGCTGGTCGAAGATCAGATGGCCTTGCGCCTGGTCGTCGCCGAGGTACTGGAGGAGCTGGGCTACCAGGTCGAAGCGTTCGAGAGTGGCCCGGCAGCGCTGGCTTACCTGCAACATGCCGAGCCGCCAGCCCTGCTGCTCAGTGACATCGGCCTGCCCGATGGCCTTGACGGCCGCCAGCTGGCCGAGCGTTGCCGCCTTGAGTACCCCGACCTGAAAGTGTTGTTCATCACCGGTTACGACGAGAGGGCGGCGCTGAGTGACGGCCAGCTGCTGCAGGGGGCCAGCGTGCTGACCAAGCCTTTTGACCTGGACGTACTGGCCGAACGCGTGCGCCAGTTGCTGGCCGATGAGCTGCCCTGAGGGCCGCGATCAGCGGCCGCCGCCGAGGTCGATGAAGCTGCCGGTACTGTAGGAGGCTTTTTCCGACAGCAGCCAGAGAATCGCCTCGGCCACTTCTTCGGGGCGCCCACCGCGCCCCATGGGCAGGCCTGGCTCGAGCTTGGCCACCCGGTCGGGGTCACCGGACAGGGCATGAAAGCCGGTATGGATGTAACCGGGGCGCACGCCATTGACGCGCACGCCCTCGCCCGCCACTTCCTTGGCCAGGCCGATGGTGAAGGTGTCGAGGGCGCCTTTGGAGGCGGCGTAGTCGACATACTCGTTGGGTGAGCCCAGGCGCGAGGCCACCGAGGACACATTGACAATGGCACCACCCTGGCCGCCGTGCCGCCGGGCCATGCGCAGCAGCGCATGCTTGGCGCAAAGCATCGGACCGACGACATTGGTTTTCATCACCTTGAGCAGGCGAAACTCGGACATGTCCTCGACACGGCTCTGCAGGCCGATGGTGCCGGCATTGTTGACCAGCGCGGTGACCGGCCCGAGTTCGTGGTCGACGCGTTGGAACAGCTGGATCACCTCATCTTCGACGCTGGCGTCGGCACGCACGGTGATGGCCTCGGCACCGAGCGCACGGACCTGTGCCAGGAGGTTTTCGGCGGCCTGGTCGTCGGCGTGGTAGTTGATGCAGATGCGGTAGCCCTCTCGGGCGGCCTGCAAGGCGGTGGCCGCGCCGATGCCGCGGCTGGCGCCGGTGATGACGATGACTTTGTGCATGGTGTTTAACGGATCGTTCAGGGGACGGACCTTCGACGATAGGGGAAAAGCCCTGTTATTGGAACGATCGTCACGACTTGACAAACTATGGCTCGACGCGTTGCGTCGGGTTTTGTCGCAACCTGTGATAGGTTGCGCAGCTTGTTTTGCCAAGGAATTCAACGTCAATGGAATTGACGAGTATTTTTGCACCCCAGAACCGCCGTCTGATCAAACTCACTACCCCTATTCAGGATGACCAGGCGTTATTGCTGGAGCATTTCAGCGGCAATGAAGGGTTGTCCACGCTGTTCAGCTTCGAGCTGGCACTGATCAGCCAGGATGCCAGGCTCGAACTCAAGTCATTGATGGGGCAACCCGCCCATCTGGAGATCGAACTGGCCGACGGCGGCACCCGCCACATCCATGGTCACATCACCCGGTTCAACCTGCTCGGCAGTGACGGTGGCCTGGCGCGTTACAGCGCGACCCTGAGCCCATGGCTATGGATGCTGTCGCGTCGTGTGGATTCGCGGATCTTTCAAGAGAAGACCGTTGAAACGGTCATCCGCAGGGTGTTCGAGCATTATGGTGGGTTGCGCGAATACGAGTTTCGCCTGCTCAGGCCGCTCAAGTCACACAGCTACATCACCCAGTACCGCGAAACCGACCTGGATTTCGTGTTGCGCTTGCTGGAGCAGGACGGCCTGTTCTTCTACTTCGATCATTGCAAGGACGGCCACAGCCTGATCATCACGGATCGATCCCAAGGCCTGGAAGCGCTGCCCGAACAACCGCAGATCCGCTACCACAGCGCCTTCGTCACCGAGACCAGTGACTCGATCACCCAGTGGCGTAGTCACCGGGCCTTGCAACCGGGCAAGATGGCCATCCAGACCTTCGATTACAAGCAGCCAAGAAATCCATTGTCCATCCACATGGACAGCCTGAATGAACAGGGCGACGTCCCGCCCTACGAGGTCTATGATTTTTTCGGTGCCTACAGCCATGGCCTGCACGACGAGGGTGAGTCCCTGGTCCGTCGCCACCTGGAGATCATCGAAGCCCAAGCCAAGACCTTTACCGGCACCAGCAACTGCCGGGCCATGCGGCCGGGCTACAGCTTCGAGCTGACCCAGCACTTCGACCATGAAGGCGGCGCAACAGATGATCGCCAGTTCCTGCTGGTGTCGGTCGAGCACCGCGGGCGTAACAACTACTTTTCGGATGAGCCGGCAGGTTACGACAATCAATTTGTCTGTATTCGCCAGCGCATCCCTTATCGCCACCCGATCACCGTGGCGCGCCCCACCATCAATGGGCCGCTCAGTGCGATCGTGGTCGGGCCGGAGGGGGAAGAAGTCTTTACCGACGAACTGGCGCGGGTCCAGGTCAGGTTCCATTGGCAGCGCGCAAGCAGCCTGCCGCAGGGCACCACCTGGGTGCGGGTGGCGATGCCCAGCGCCGGCAGTGGCTTCGGTCATCAGTTCTTGCCACGTATCGGCCAGGAAGTGTTGGTCACCTTCCTGGCAGGTGATATCGACCGCCCCGTGGTCACCTCGGTGCTGTACAACGCCGACCAAACGCCGCCGCGTTTCAGCAAAGCCTCCGGCCTGCCCGGCAACCGTGCGCTTTCCGGCATCCAGACCCAGGAGCACAAGGGCCGTGGGTTCAACGAGCTGTTGTTCGATGACACACCGGGCGCCTTGCGGGCCCGCGTCGGCACCACGCACCAGGCCACAGCACTCAACCTGGGCAAGCTCACCGAGCCACGCACTGATGGCCAGGCCAAGGCCCGTGGCAACGGGGCCGAATTGCGCACCGACGCCGCGATTGCCCTGCGTGCGGCCCAAGGCATGTTGCTGACCACCTATGCACGCCAGGACGCCACGGGGGCGCAACTGGACCGCGAAGAGCTGCTGACGCTGCTGGCCGAGTGCGGGGCGCTGTTCAAAAGCCTCGGGCAAACCGCTGCCGCACGAGGCGGGGCAGCGGTAAACAGCGAGGGCATCGACGCCTTGAGCCAGGCGCTGAAACAGTGGCCAACGCCCGACAGCGACAGCCCGGGCAAGCCAGTCATGGCCGTTGCGGCCGAGGCAGGTATCACCAGTGCCACACCGCGTTCGCAAATCCACTATGCCGGTGCTAACCACGACACCACCGCCCAGGACCACCTGCAGTTGACCAGCGGCGCGGCCATGCGCCTGCAAGCCGGCAAGGGCATCGCTGCCTTCGCCCAGGACGAGGGTATCAGTGCTATCGCCAACCGCGGCAAAGTGCTGGTCCAGGCCCAGGAAGACGACATCACCGTCAACGCACAGAAAAACCTGCACCTGTCGGCCGCCGAAGGCGAGGTGGTCGTCACCGCGCCAACCATCCGCCTGGTGGCCGATGACGGCAGTTACATCAAGATCGGGGGCGGCGTCGAAATCGGCAGCCAAGGCAAGGTGATCGTCCATGCCAGCGAGCATGACTGGGTCGGGCCCAACACCGACAGCGCCCAGGTACCGGCATTCACCCGCGACCCGGCGGCGCAACGCCTGGCTTTCCACTACCCGGGGCACGCCGACGACAGCGTGCGAATGGCCGTTGACCACGCCTACCAGATCAAGCTCGAAGACGGCAGCACTGTACAAGGCCTGACCGACGCCAGCGGGCTCACCGAACACGTCGAGCGCGAAGCGATGCACCAGGCACAAGTGGCTGCCCTGCGCAGCACCGGCAGCAAAGGAGGCAGCCAATGAGTGGCGATCAAATTACCGTGGCTGAAAGTGTCACCCGGCTGGTACCCAACTTCAGTACCGAACGCAAAATGGAGGTGCCCGCCGACCTGCCAGGGGTGGTGATCTTCTTGCACGGCGTGAATGACCCGGGGGCTTCATACGAGTCGGTAGAGACGGGGTTGTGCCAGGGGGTGAATGAGCGATTGGATCGGCCTGATCTGAAGGCGGGGCGGTATGGGACTGATTACAATGCTGCGAAAGTTATCCCGATTGAGGAACGCGGTGAGGATCACAAAGCCACACTCGACGATCCAGATACGTACCTTTATCAGCGAGACGCGGACGATCCCAAAACCCGCAGCCTGATGATCCCATTCTACTGGGGCTATCGCGCCGAGCCTGGCGAGATCAAGCGCGATGAAAATAACGATCCGACCAAACTGCGCGACCAATACCAGGACGTCTTCGAGAATCGTCTGGACCGGCACTTTGCCAAGGGCGGCGGTTTTTTCGCCAACGCCACCAACAACCTGCTGGAGATGTACGGTAAAGGCTTTGCCAAGCTCCTCCGGATATTTGCGCAACCCTCGCTATCCAACCCTCAGTACATGGGAAAAGGGCCGCATCGGCGTTACTTTGTGTTGGCGGCGACGCGACTGGCCATGCTGGTCAGTGAGATCCGTCGCATATCGCCTGATGAAACCATTACCATCATGGGCCACAGTCAAGGCACCTTGATTACCCTGCTGGCCCAGGCCTTGTTGATCGATAAGGGCCAACGCTGCGCCGACACAGTCATCATGGTGGACACGCCTTACAGTGTCCTGCCCAAGGCCACGCCCAAAGGCCATGACACACTCGCGACGCTGATCAACATCGCCACGGCGGTCACCCAGGCACCTCATACCCAGCCGCCGCTGTCCGCACTCAGGGACAACAAAACCTACGGCGGTCGCACGGGCCCAAAGTGGTCGCCCACACAGGGCACGCGCAAGGACAAGGTCGGCAACATCACCGTTTTTCCAGAGCGTGATAATCGCGGCAAGGTATACCTGTACTTCAGTCCGGACGACACCACTGTCGCGCTGGACGACGTCCAGGGCATCGGTACCTATGGCGTGCCCAACGCCTTGCCTGACGGAAGACCAGCGATGGCGGCGTTGCAGGCCTTGCGCTTTTACCAGCGCATGTGGACCAAGCGGTATCGCAACGGCGAGCCGGTGCTGGTCGGTGACGCCATACAACAAACAGTGCTGCGGGCGCAGGGAGAGCCCCGATACCCAGGCGGCTGGTCAGGGGCCGCAGTGGTCTCGCAAGCGCCTATAGCAAAAGGTGAAGAACGCCTGATCAATGCCGAATCCTTGAACCCACCCCACGCGCCTCAGATGTTCGGCGGTGAGGCGGTAACCGGCACCCCCACCCAGGCAGGTATGGACGGCCCCGATGACGTCAGCATCCGCTCTGCGTTGGGCAACCCGATGGCCGAGTTCAAATCGATCAAGGTCCGTACCAACCCTACCCGGGTCGACCGGGAAGAAGAACGTGCTCGGTGGAACGCTGGCAAAGAGCCCGGCGATCAAACAGCAGCCATACGCCAAGAACCCGTGTCGGGTAATCCGATGCTGAAGACCCAGGATCATTACGTCATTTTCCGTGAAGAAACGCCTAATGAAATCCAGGCCCGGATGCCCACAGATCCGGATGAAATGGACCCTAACAGCTATCATTCGGCGGTTTTGCGCAGCCCGGAGAACCAACGCTGGGTAACGGCGATGGACATTGCGATTGGCCAGGCGCACAGCCTCGATGATCCGGCTATGCGGGAGGTGTTGGTTGCGATTGCGGATTGGAAGATGGACAAAAAAGTCTTTCAGATAATCAAAGAATTACCAGCTTGGGCGTGCCTGAGCAGGGAAGCTCAGGCATTGGTGACTGCCAGTAGTAAGTATTATCAACGGGGGGTGTTCCCGTCTGCTGAACTGGTCTCGCTAACGCCACCGTCCTTGCTAGCCGATGCACCTGTAAAAGGAGATGGCCGATGAAGGACTTATCCCCTTCCCCTAAGTCACGGCCCAACTTGAAACCTTATCAACTGATCGCCGGGGTGCTCATTGTGCTCTGGCTTAGCTTCATCTGGGTCGTCCAACTCAAAGCACAGGAAGCCGACATGGTACTTCGCGACATGAAACCCGTCATGGCCTGGGGCATTGCCGCTATCGTCGGCTTACTCCTGGTGATATTTAGCACTCACTGGTGGGGCAATGCCTTGGCAAGTGAGAAAGCAGAGCTTGCCAATTATCGAAACCAGATAGAGCTCAGAAACGCCGAACACCAGGCTATCCAAGCCCGCACCTACGCCTTGGAAATTCGGGGAGTTGGACTTGGAATTTACACAGACGGCCAGTCCAAGATCTGGCAGTTCATCAAAAAGAAGAACGACAACTTCGCTTCGATCTACTCGCAGGATGCGAAAGACTACAATCCGTCATTAACCTCCAGGAGAAACTCTGCAGGCATCAAAACCCGTATCGCATTCAAGAATTCGGCAGGTGAATCAGTGGCGTACTGGCCAATCCCGGTGTTTGCGCTTGGGCCGCCCGACCCCTACGCCAAAGGGTACAGAGCAGCAGGCCTGATCAATGAAGGGCGTAATGCTGCGACCTTGGGCGTTACCCAGTTTCTCTGGCAAGACGATGAAAACACTACCCATGCGCAAGGCATGATCGAGCGACTGTTCATGTTCTTTGACGATAACCCCAAGGTGCCACAGGCCTTGATCGCGAGCCAGGATGGGGATGTTGCGCGGGACCCTTATCGCAAACCGGGCACACCGGGATTGCAAAATGGCCACGTGGTACCGACGATCTACGAGAATGCGACTGGCCTGCTGGTCACGCGCTCGGACCGAGTGGATCGCTACATTCGCCCCTTCGTCACCCGTGACGCCGAGGACAACCAGGACAAAAAAACTGATTTTGGCAAGTTGTGGGCGTTTTATTGGAACCGGGACAGGGCATTTATAGACTGGTATGAAGCCGCCGAGCTCGCCAAAGGCACCGAAGTCTCGGAAGACCCGAGCACCATGTCCACCGCCTACTGGCAATCGCAACTACCTAACTTGTGGAAAACCCTCAATAACCGCGGCCCAGGCCATTTCGAACCGTCCCCGTGGCTGCCCGTACGTTGGGCCGAACACCAACTGAAAGAGTTCGACGCCGCACCAGTGCTGGGCTACCTGCACCGTCCAATCAAGGTTTCAATGCAGGACGAACACGGCAAGCGCCTCAAACCCGCATTGCAGGCCAAGGCCTTGCAAGCCGGTTGGCTCAAGGCTCTCGACACCCTGCCCGCTGGGCATAAGCCGGTGCGAGTGTTCTACGACACCACTAACAACGCTGAAGCGGAAATCGCCCTGACCAATGCCTTGCACAGCCTCAATACCGATGGCCAAGGCCTGGACCTGGGCAATGTCGAAGAGGGCTACGACATCGGTCGACGCCTGGGCAATACCGGCGTCAGCGGCGCACTGGTGGAAATCAACCTGGCCACCATCGCCAGCTACCACGACGGCGGTGCCAGTGCCGTGGTGTACGCCGGCAGCGACGGCAGCCTCACCGTGCAGATGATCAGCCCGCCGGATGAGGCACGCAAAGCGAAGAACCAGCAGAACCGCGGCGCTGACCCCTTCAAGTATGGCCTCCCAAGCGCCGGACGATCCTAGGCATGAGCTCTCCCATCTGCCTGGGCGACCCCACTAGCAGCGGGGGCAGCGTGCTGTCATGCCAGCTGGCTGGCACCCACACCATCAACGGTAAAACGCCAGCGGTGCTGGGCGACAAGGCCAGTTGCCCGCTTCACCAAGGGGTTTTTGCCTTTGTCGAAGGGCACCCTCGCCGACGCCTGAATGGTAAGCCTGTGGTGCTGCAAGGCCATCGGCTGGCATGCGGGTGTCATGGTGTGGCCAACCATGCGCTGAATGTGAGCGTCGAGTAGTCACGAGCTGCGGACCGCCCAACCTCAAACCTCATCAGCGGATCGCCAGAGTGCAGCTTGTGCTCTGGCTCAGCTTCATCTGGATTGTCCAACTCAAAGCACAGGAAACCGGCATGGTACTTCGCGACATGAAACCCGTCATGGCTTGGGGCATTGCCGCTATTGTCGGCTCGCTGCTGGTTATCTTTGGCACTCACTGGTGGGGCAATGCCCTGGCAAGTGAGAAGGCAGAGTTTGCCAATTATCGAAACCAGATAGAGCTCAGAAACGCCGAACAACTGGCCACGCAAGCACGGATCTACGCCTTAGAAATTCGCGGATTGGGACTTGGAGTTCACACTGACGGCCAGTCCGAAATCTGGCAGTTTATCCAAAAAAAGAACGATAATTTCGCTTCGATCTACCCGCAGGACGCGAAAGATTACGATCCGTCATTAGACACTAGGCGAATCTCAGCAGACATCAAAGTCCGTATCGCATTCAAGAATTCGGCAGGTGAATCAGTGGCGTACTGGCCAATCCCGGTGTTTGCGCTTGGGCCACCCGACCCCTACGCAAAAGGGTACAGAGCGGCCGGCCTGATCAATGAAGGGCGTAATGCTGCGACCTTGGGCGTTACCCAGTTTCTCTGGCAAGACGATGAAAACACTACCCATGCGCAAGGCATGATCGAGCGACTGTTCATGTTCTTTGACGATAACCCCAAGGTGCCACAGGCCTTGATCGCGAGCCAGGATGGGGATGTTGCGCGGGACCCTTATCGCAAACCGGGCACACCGGGATTGCAAAATGGCCACGTGGTACCGACGATCTACGAGAATGCGACTGGCCTGCTGGTCACGCGCTCGGACCGAGTGGATCGCTACATTCGCCCCTTCGTCACCCGTGACGCCGAGGACAACCAGGACAAAAAAACTGACTTTGGCAAGTTGTGGGCGTTTTATTGGAACCGGGACAGGGCATTTACAGACTGGTATGAAGCCGCCGAGCTCGCCAAAGGCACCGAAGTCTCGGAAGACCCGAGCACCATGTCTACCGCCTACTGGCAATCGCAACTACCTAACTTGTGGAAAACCCTCAATAACCGCGGCCCAGGCCATTTCGAACCGTCCCCGTGGCTGCCCGTACGTTGGGCCGAACACCAACTGAAAGAGTTCGACGCCGCACCAGTGCTGGGCTACCTGCACCGTCCAATCAAGGTTTCGATGCAGGACGAACACGGCAAGCGCCTCAAACCCGCATTGCAGGCCAAGGCCTTGCAAGCCGGTTGGCTCAAGGCTCTCGACACCCTGCCCGCTGGGCATAAGCCGGTGCGAGTGTTCTACGACACCACTAACAACGCTGAAGCGGAAATCGCCCTGACCAAAGCCTTGCACAGCCTCAATACCGATGGCCAAGGCCTGGACCTGGGCAATGTCGACGAGGGCTATGACATCGGTCGACGCCTGGGCAATACCGGGGTCAGCAGCGCACTGGTGGAAATCAACCTGGCCACCATCGCCAGCTACCACGACGGCGGTGCCAGTGCCGTGGTGTACGCCGGCAGCGACGGCAGCCTCACCGTGCAGATGATCAGCCCGCCGGATGAGGCACGCAAAGCGAAGAACCAGCAGAACCGCGGCGCTGACCCCTTCAAGTATGGCTTGCCAAGCGCCGGACGATCCTAGGCATGAACCATCCGATCTGCCTGGGCGACCCCACCAGCAGCGGGGGCAGCGTGCTGTCATGCCAACTGGCTGGCACCCACACCGTCAACGGCAAAACGCCAGCGGTGCTGGGCGACAAGGCCAGTTGTCCACTTCACCTAGGGGTTTTTGCCTTTGTCGAAGGGCACCCAAGCCGACGCCTGAACGGTAAGCCTGTGGTGCTGCAAGGCCATCGGCTGGCATGCGGGTGTCATGGCGTGGCCAGCCATGCGCTGAATGTGAGCGTTGTGTAGTCACAAGCCTCGCACCCCCAACCGCAAACCTCATCAGCTGATCGCCAGAGTGCTAATGGTGATGGCTTACACCCTGAGTCAAATCACATCCACAAAGGACTTTTTTCATGCGTAAATTTCTCCGTTTGCCAGTCTCGAAAGTAACCCGTATGACGCTTCTTTCGCTCATTGCACTGACCTTTGGCACGACAGCAACGGCGGCTGATTACGCCTGTGACGGATTTGTCGGTAGTTTCTCCAATCGTCCCGATAATCTTCGTCCCGAGAATGAAGCAACCGTGAAAATCGTTAAAGATGGCAACGGCTTTGCAATTATTGTCCAAGGTGACTCACCTGACGACTGGGAGCGCATGCCGCTGAAGGTTGGCGTACCCGAATATATACAGAATGAGATGCTCGCGGAGGGAAAAAAAATGACTCCGCTAACGTGCGCATTATCAGCTGATGGGGTTTTACTCTGGCAGTTTCCGGCCGGTAGCCCAGACAACCCTTCTGAGAGCAAAAGCCGCAACCGCTCCCAGTACCCGCAAAAGACCCCTTATATTATGATCGTCAACGGGGGAATGGCTGCTGGGGAAACTGGACTATACCGAGTTAGAACAGAGGATTAATCCCGCCTAGGGTAAGCGTCCGCCCAACTCACCTTGCGTAAGTTAGGCAGGCACCCACTGATGCGGCAATAGTTGCCCGATCTCACTGGCCCGCTGTGTTGGCAACCGCGTGAGCACATGTTTGAGATAGGCATACGGATCATGCCCATTCATACGCGCCGACTGGATCAAGCTCATGATTGCAGCCGCCCGTTTACCACTGCGCAGCGACTCGGCACACAGCCAGTTCGAGCGCCCGAGTGCCCATGGCCGTATCTGGTTTTCGGCGATAAAGGTGATCGCGGCCGCTTAAAAATACGCGGACACCATCGCCCTTGAAGCTGGAGTTCGGAAGGTGAGTTCGCCGGACGCTTACGCACCCACCCCTAGCGGTGGGCTTGGCGGTCTTGCCGCCGGTGAGATCGAGCGCCGCGCGGGCGGCGCTCGTTCTCACAGGCGCCTAAGCGCCCAAGGCGAACTCGCTCAATGCCCCGCCGAAGCCGGCCCCGCCTTCGCCGTAAACGGCGGCTTGGCAAACCACACCAACAGAATCAAGCCGGCAAACACCCAGCCCATCAAGGTGAAGTAATCCACCGTCGACATCATGTATGCCTGCCCATTGAGTATCTGCTCCAGCTGCGCATAACTCTGCGGGCTGGCCCCGCCCAGTTGCTCCAGCGTGTGCCGCGTTGCCGGGTCGTACTGGCTGATGTGCTCACTCAGGTACGCATGGTGCTGGTCCGCCCGGCGAATCCAGATCCACGTGGTCAACGACGCCGCAAAACTTCCCCCCAGCGTACGCAAGAACGTCGCCAGCCCCGAGCCATCGGCAATCTGCTGCGGCGGCAAGTCCGAGAGCAGAATGCTCAAGGTCGGCATGAAGAACAACGCCACGCCAATCCCCATGAACAGCTGCACCAGGGCAATGTGCTGGAAATCCACCTCGTTGGTGAACCCCGCACGCATGAAGCAACTGGTGCCGATCGCCAGGAAGGCCAGCCCCGCCAGCACCCGCAAGTCGAAGCGATGCGCGTATTTGCCCACGAACGGCGACATGATCACCGGCAGCAAGCCGATCGGGGCCACCGCCAGGCCCGCCCAGGTAGCGGTGTAGCCCATCTGCGTCTGCAACCACTGCGGCAGGATCAGGTTGATGCCGAAGAACCCCGCATAGCCGCCCACCAACACGATCGTGCCGATGCGGAAATTGCGGTGCGCGAACAGCCGCAGGTTGACCACCGGGTGGCGGTCGGTCAGCTCCCAGATGATGAAGATCGCCAGGAACACTACCGAGATCAAACTGCCGACAATGATGAACGACGATTCGAACCAGTCCAGGTCATTGCCTTTGTCGAGCACCACCTGCAACGCGCCCACCCCGACGATCAACGTCAGCAGGCCGATGTAGTCCATCGGCTGGCGGCTGGTGACCACCGGGCGCGTGCGCATTTGCTGGCGCACCACGGCAGCGGCGAACAGGCCGATCGGCACGTTGATGAAGAAGATCCAGGGCCAGCTGTAGCTGTCGGTGATCCACCCCCCAAGGATCGGCCCGGCAATCGGCGCCACCACCGTGACCATCGCCAGCAAGGCCAGCGCCATCCCCCGTTTGGCTGGCGGATACACGGCAATCAGCAAGGTCTGGGTCATCGGGTACAGCGGCCCGGCCACCACGCCCTGCAATACCCGAAAGCCGACCAGCTCCGGCATCGACTGGGCGATACCGCACAAGAACGACGCCAGCACGAACAGCAGCGTGGCCCAGATGAACAGCTTCACCTCGCCGAAACGCCGGCTGAGCCAGCCGGTCAGCGGCAAGGCGATGGCGTTACTCACCGCAAACGAGGTAATCACCCAGGTGCCCTGCTCGTAACTCACGCCCAGGTTGCCAGAAATGGTCGGCAACGCCACGTTGGCGATCGTGGTGTCGAGCACCTGCATGAAGGTCGCCAACGACAGGCCGATGGTGGTCAGCAGCAGGCTCGGCGGGGTGAACTGCGCCGCAGCGTTGTTGCTCATCGTTGCGCCGTCTTGCCGGTGGCACTGTTCTGGTGGATCAGCCGGGCGATCAGCTCATCAGCCTCGACCAACTGGCGGTCGTACACCTGGGTGGTGTAGCTGGCCTGCTGCGGTGGCTGTTGGGCCAAGGCCCGGCCGCTCTGGTCGTGCAGGTCGACCTCGACCACAGTGGACAGGCCGATGCGCAGCGGGTGGTCCTTGAGCTGGTCAGGGCTGAGGTGAACGCGCACCGGCACGCGCTGGACGATCTTGATCCAGTTGCCGGTGGCATTCTGCGCCGGCAGCAGGGCGAAGGCGCTGCCGGTGCCAGCGCCAAGGCTGTCCACCGTACCGCTGTACTTCACCTCGCTGCCGTACAGGTCGGCGCTGATTTCCACCGGCTGGCCGATGCGCATGTCGCGCAGCTGGGTCTCTTTGAAGTTGGCGTCGATCCACACCTCGTCCAGCGGGATCACCGCCATGGTCGCGGTGCCGGGCTGCAGGCGCTGGCCAAGCTGCACGGTACGCTTGGCGACGTAGCCGGTGACGGGCGCCACCAGGGTGGTGCGGGCGTGGTCGAGGTAGGCCTGGCGCAGGTCGGCGGCGGCGGCCATGACTTCAGGGTGCGATGAGACCACCGTGTCATCGACCAGCGCGGTGCTGGTGTTGAGCTGCTGCTGGGCGCTGTTGACGGCGGCCTGGGCCACGGTCAGGTCATCGCGGGCATGGGAGATTTCTTCAGCGGCAATCGCGCCGCTGTCGGCCAGCACCTTGCGCCGGTTGTAGTTCTGCCGGGCTTTCTGCAGCTCGGCCTGGCGCGTCTGCAGCTGCGCCTTGAGCGAGTCGACATTGCTGTACAGGCCACGCACCTGGCGCACGGTGCGCGCCAGCTTGGCCTCGGCGGCCTGCAAGGCCACCTCGCTGTCGGCCGGGTCGAACTGCAACAGCACCTGGCCTGCGTGCACCAGGTCGCCGTCATCGGCGCCAATACTGGTGACGGTCCCGGTAACCAGGGGTGTGATCTCCACCACGTTGCCGTTGACATAGGCATCGTCGGTGCTTTCGTGCCAGCGCCCGATCAGGCTGTACCAGGCCCAGGCGCCAGCGCCGGCGAGCAGCACCACCAGCAGCAGGCCAAGCAGCCAGACTTTGCGCTTGCGCGACGGTTCCGGTGCGGCGGAGGGGGTTGAGGTGTCTGCGGGAGTAGCCATGGCAATACCTTGGAAAATGCGTAACAGGGATCAACGATCGCCGAAGCGGCGGATCGTCAGAGGGTCGCCGGCACCGAGCAGGACCTTGGCCAGCAAGCTTTCGAGGGCCTTCAGTTCGTCGGGCTGGAGCACGCCGACCAGTTCGTTCATCGCCGCCGCGCCAATCTCCGGCAAGCGGTCGGCCAGACGCTGGCCATCGGCGGTCAGGGCCAGGCGAACCTGGCGGCGGTCGTCGGCGCAGCGGTTGCGCAGGATCAGCCCCTTCTGCTCGAGGCGGTCGAGCATGCGGGTCATCGAACCGCTGTCCAGGCCCAGGTAGCGGCACAGTTCGGCCGGTGTATCCACCTGGTACTGGGTGACGATGATCAGCACCTTGAACTGCGCGGCGGTGACGCCCTCGGATTCCAGGTGCCAGTCGAGAATGCGGTCCTTGAGGATCGCCGCGCGGCCCAGCAGCATGCCGATGGCGCAGGACTGGAAGTTTTCCGGGGTGAAATGGGACATCGGCATCGGCTCGGGCAATTGTGTAAAAATATTACTGCCTAGGCAGTGAATGTCAAAGCTTTCATTAGGGGGCTATGCAAAAACCGTGAGCATTGCCCTCCATCGCGGGCTGGCCTGGGTACAAGGGCGCGAAGCGTTCTCAAACGCTGAATATCGGTTGCGAAACCGACGAAAAACACAGCTAACTGATAGTCATTCGCCATTACGTCGGTTCTCGGCAGCCTCTTGCAGGGGTAGAATGCGCAAAACCCGGAGCCGCAATGAACCACGACCGCCTCAACCCCAGCCCAGACGATGCCATCACCGACGCCGCCGCGCATTGGTGCATGCGCGTGCATGCCGACGATTGCACGAAGGTCGAGCGCGAGGCATTTGCCCGCTGGCTGGCGGCGGACGAGCGTCACGCCCACGAGTACCAGGTGATGCTGGAGATCTGGCAAACCGCCGACCTGCTGCCGCGCAACGCCACGGTCATCGACTTCAACCCGCCTGCGCGCCAGGTGGCGCGGCCACGCAACTGGCGGCCAACGGCCTGCGCCGCGGCGATTGCCCTGCTGGTGCTGCCCTTGGCTGGCTGGATGGGCTGGGAGCAAGGTTGGCTGCCGAACCATTACCAGCACTTCGAAGCGGGCAATCAGGCGCAGACCGTGCAGTTGAGCGACGGCAGCTCGGTGCAACTCAACCTCAACTCCGAACTGACCTACCTCAACTACAAGGACCGGCGCCAGGTCACCCTCAAGCATGGCGAAGCGTTCTTCAAAGTGCAGCACGACAGCGCACACCCGTTCATCGTCCGCGCCGGCCACGGCCAGACCCGCGTCACCGGCACCCAGTTCAACGTTTGGAAGTATCAGGACCAGGTCAAGGTCACCCTGGTGGAAGGCTCGGTGCTGGTCAGCAGCGACGGCAACTCGGGCGGTTACCGCCTGGGGCCGGGCATGCAGGCCAGTTATCGCACCGGCGACTTCGAGCCGCACCTGGCCGAGAGCGACGATTACAACAACAGCCTGGCCTGGCGCAGCGGCAAGCTGGTGCTCGACAACCTCAGCCTCGATCAGGCCTTGCCGGTGATCAACCGCTACCTCGCTGCGCCGCTACTGCTGGCCGATGCCAGCACCGGGCGCATCCGCATCAGCGGCGTCTACAACACCAACGAAGTCGCCCGGCTGGTGGACAACCTGCCCAAGGTGCTGCCGGTCTACTTGACCCGCAGCAAGGACGGCAGCACCGTCCTCAACAGAATTTCCCCCCCGCCCGACAAGGGCTGAGGCCTCACAGCGTCATCGCCGCCAGCCAGCCGAATGCCAGCAATGGCAGGTTGTAATGGATGAAGGTCGGCACCACGGTGTCCCAGATGTGATGATGCTGGCCGTCGACATTGAGCCCGGAGGTTGGCCCCAGGGTCGAGTCCGATGCCGGCGAGCCGGCATCACCCAAGGCACCCGCGGTGCCGACGATGCACACCGTGGCCACCGGGTCAAAGCCCAACTGCACGCACAGCGGCACGAAGATCGCCGCCAGAATAGGCACCGTCGAGAACGACGAGCCGATACCCATGGTCACCAGCAACCCCACCAGCAGCATCAGCAAGGCACCGATGCCCTTGCTGTGGTTGATCCATTGCGCCGAAGTTTCGACCAGGCTCTTGACCTCCCCGGTGGCTTTCATCACATCGGCAAAGCCCGAAGCGGCGATCATGATGAAACCGATCATGGCCATCATCTTCATGCCTTCGGTGAACAGGTCATCGGTGTCTTTCCAGCGCACGATGCCGGACAACGAGAAGATCAGAAACCCGACCATGGCGCCGATGATCATCGAGTCCAGCCACAGCTGCACGATGAACGCCGAGGCGATTGCCAGCCCCGCCACCAGCAGGGTCAGCGGGTTGTACGCCACGCTCACCTGCTCCACCTGCTCGATACGCGCCAGGTCGTAGTCGCGCTTCTTGCGGTAGCTGATGAACACCGCCATCAACAGCCCGACCAGCATGCCCGCCGCCGGAATGGCCATGGCATGGGTGACGTTGACGCCACTGATGTCGACACCGGCGCGGGCGACATTGGCCAGCAGGATCTCGTTGAGGAAGATGTTGCCAAAGCCCACCGGCAGGAACATGTACGGGGTGATCAGGCCAAAGGTGATCACACAGGCGATCAACCGGCGGTCGATGCGCAGGCGGGTCAGTACGTACAGCAGCGGCGGCACCAGCAGTGGGATGAAGGCGATGTGGATGGGCAGGATGTTCTGCGACGACACCGCCACCACCAGCATCAGGCCGATCAGCAGCCATTTGACCTTGCCGCCGTTGGCGTGGCCCTGGCGGTCGATCATGGCCAACGCACGGTCGGCCAAGGCGTGGGCAAGGCCCGATTTGGCGATGGCCACGGCAAAGGCGCCAAGCAAGGCATACGACAACGCCACCGTGGCACCACCGCCCAGGCCACCGTTGAAGGCCTTGAGCGTGCCTTCTATACCCAGGCCACCGACCAGCCCCCCGACCAGGGCGCCAATGATCAGGGCGATGACCACGTGCACCCGCGACAGGCTGAGTATCAGCATGATGCCGACCGCGGCAATCACTGCATTCATGGTTTGGCTTTCCTCGTAGCTGCAGGCAAAAAAGCGCGCACTCTGACGCAGTGGGGTACAGATGTCAAAATTGCCATGTCGCGGCAGATTACGCGGGGGCTGGATTTTAAATTGAATGGTTGAATAAAGAAAAAAGAGGGGTGGCCGATATAGGGGCGTGGCTTAGAGGTGCCTGCCTTGAGGTTTGCAGCGCTCTGGAGATCGAGCGCCGCCCGCGCGGCGCATCGCGGGCAAGCCCGCTCCTACATTTGTTGCAACGCGCCGTTCCAGTCAGGCCATGGTTGTCCGCCTTGGCGCATGACTGAAGA